>ONLO01000032.1 GCA_900318715.1 uncultured Eubacteriales bacterium
CGCCCGCCGCTGACGCCGGACCCGACACCAACTACTACCGCGACGACGCCGACGTCCACTACGTCCCGAAGCGTGCCCTGCAGGACCTCCTTTTGTAAAAAACCGTAAAAAAAGACCTCCGCATTTGCGGAGGTCTTTTTGTGTCAGTGCTTACACCAGGTGCAGGCTGGCCGAGGCAAAGATGAACATGGCCGAATAGTAAGTGGCATAGTTCGCGGCAAGGAAGAACTTGCCTTCTTTGCCGGCAAAGTACGTCTGGCTGAGGATGAGGTCCGACGCCAGGAACAGCACGTAGCCAATCAGCATGATGATCATGAACGGATTCTTGAATCCGGTAGCAATGCAGTAGCTGAGGCAAAGAGCCGCGGCACTCATCAGGATGCTGCCGTATGCCACGGTTATTTCCTTGTAGCCGGTGTAGTCCAGCTTCATGGCCGGGCCAATGAGCACGTTGACCACGCCAATGAGGATGCCGGCCAGAATGGGAATGGCCGTCCACCAGAAGTTCACGACGACGCCAAAGTACTTGATGAGGCCCACCATGATGATGGCATGCATGGTGAAGAACACGCAGAACCCGGCATAGGTGTAAATGGTTTCCGATGCGCGATGCACGAACTTCAGGTCCAGGAAGATGTCTCCGAGAAGGCCGAAGACACATCCGGCAATAATGAAGAACGCGAGCGGGCGGACCGGGATGGCGGGCGGAATCCGGTAGGCTACCAGAATGCCGACCATCATGAACAGGGCGGACACAAGCGATTTCAGGACGATTGCTTTTGGGGTGTATGCCTTGCATTTCTCGTGGATGTACCAGAGAAGCAGGACAAACCCAAGCGCCACAAGGATCCAGTAAAGAACCATTCAATCAACTCCTTTTTCAAATTCAAATCAACGGAAAGCTTCCTTCTTTATTGTACACAAAAAACGGGTTCGGGCAACCGGTGTCTTTCTTGCCAACAACCTACCGCCGCGGTATGATGAAAGTCACAAAGAGGTGATACTATGCAACGTTCCGACATCCTCTATGACCTTTTTCGGGAGCAAGTCCATGCGTCTCCGGGCGCCCGGGCGGTCTTTGACGAACATCGCAGCCTGACGCGCGGCGAGCTGGATGCGCTGGCCGGTGCCATTGCGGCGCAGATTCCGGAGGACTGCATCCGGGTCGGCGTCGTCATGGACCACTCGGTGGAAATGATTGCCGCCATTCTGGCTGCGGTGAAGACCGGGCGCGCGTATGTGCCCGCCGAGCCGTCCTTCCCGGATGACCGCATCCGCTTTATGCTGCAGGATGCGGGTGCCTGTACCGTTCTGACAAACCCGCAGTATGCCGTCCGGTTCGAAGGCTTCCGCACCGTGGAAGTGCCGGCGGGCATGGAAACGGAAAACGCTGCGGTTCCGGAAGAGCGTGACGGAGAGGGGAGCGGAGCTGAATCGCCCGGGAGCCTTGCCTACATCCTCTACACCTCCGGGTCCACCGGCGCACCGAAAGGGGTGGCCGTCACCAACGCCAACGTCTGCCATTATGTGCGGGCGTTTCAGAACGAATTCCATACGGGACCCGGCGACATCATGCTGCAGTACTCCGTCTGCTCGTTCGACATTTTCGTGGAAGAGGTGTTCACGACCCTCTGCTCCGGCGCAGCGCTGGCCATTCCGCCCGAGCGCGTGAAAGCGGATATCCGCGCGCTGATGGCCTATGCGGAGGACCACGGCGTCACCGCACTGTCCGGCTTCCCGTATCTGCTGCTCGAGATGAATGCGCTGCCGGAGATTCCGCGGTGTCTCCGCCTTCTTATTTCCGGGGGCGATGTACTTCGTGCCGCATACGTCACGAATCTTCTGGGACAGGCAGCGGTCTACAATACCTACGGGCCCTCCGAGACCACGGTCTGCGCCTCGTACTGCAACTGCAACGAGACGGCGCCGCTGGCCGACGGGACGTATCCCATCGGGAAGCCGGTGCTGGGCGCGGAGATTCTGGTTGTGGACGCCGAAGGCCGCGAGGTGCCGGACGGGGTGACCGGCGAACTGTGCATCCTCGGCGGCGGGGTATCCGCCGGGTACATCGGCGACCGCGAGGAGGAGAACAAGGCGTTTGAACCGCTGCCGGACGGCCGGGTGCGGTACCGCAGCGGAGACCTCGGCTACCGGCTGCCGGACGGGAACCTGGCGTTCCTGCGCCGCAAGGACCGGCAGGTCATGATCCTCGGCAAGCGCGTCGAGCCGGTCGAGGTGGAGAGCGTACTGCACCGGTGCGCCGGCGTCAAAGCCGGGGCGGTGCGGGCGTTTGAAGACGACAATCATTTGGCGTATCTGGTGGCCTACTATGTGCCGGACGAAACCGGCACGGACGAGGGCCGCCTGCGCCGCGACATGGCGCACTTTCTGGCGCCCTATATGATCCCGGAGTTTTTCCTGGAACTGCCCGACCTGCCGCTCAACGCCAACGGCAAGGTGGAAGTCCTTCGCCTGCCGTATGTGCGCAAGGACGGGCTGGTCGTGGAGCAGGCCGGCCTCTCGGAGCTGGACACGCTCATGGAATGGCGCATGGAAGTGCTGCACGAAGTGTTCGGGGTTCCGGCGGAGGACCCGATGGGAGTACTCTTCGCCGAGAATCTGGCGTATTATAAGAGAGTATTGACCGAGGATTCGCATATTGCGGTCCTGGTGAAACTGGATGGGGAAATCATCGGCTGCGGCGGCCTCTGCATGTATACGGAAATGCCGTCGCCGGACAATCCGTCGGGCCAGTGCGGCTACCTGATGAACATCTACACCCGGGAAGCCTACCGTCACCGGGGCGTCGGCAAGACCACCGTGGATTACCTGCTGTGGCGCGCCCGGGCCCGCGGCATTAAGAAGATTTTCCTGGAGACGTCCGAAGCCGGCCGCTCGCTGTATGAGGGCCTGGGCTTCGTGAAGAACGAAGACTATCTGTTCCTGAAAGAGGCAGACGAATGACAGCAGAAACCGAGGAGAGTGCATGAACGAAACCGCAAAGAGAGTACTGGATGGAAGAGTCCTCAAAGTGTACCGGTCGGACAAAGCCGATGCGCCGGTCGTCTACTCCGTGGACTTCATGGAGAACGGCAAGGGCATCCTCAAAACCTGCTGGGAGCTCGGCGCGCCGGCGTTCCATCTGGTGACCATTTCCCACATCCATTGGGACGAGGATCTGTCGCCCTGGCTGTCCGGGCCGGTCGTGTCCAAAGAGGACCACTTTACCGGCGGAGCGGATGCGTTCCTGCGCTGGATCCTGGATGAGGCCATGCCGTATACGGAAGGCGTCCTCGGGAATCCGCCGGCGCCGCACGTCCTCTGCGGCTACTCCATGGCGGGGCTCTTCGCCATGTATGCCGCCTATCAGACAGACCGGTTTGACGCGTTCGTCTCGGCCTCCGGTTCGCTGTGGTACCCGCAGTTCTTCCGGTTCGCCACGGAGACGGAACTGGCCTCCGCGCCGAAGGCCATCTACCTCTCCATCGGCGACAAGGAGAGCAACACCAAAAACCGGGACCTGCAGCTGACGGTCGGGTTCACGAAGGATCTGGCGGATATATACGCTGCCCGCGGCCTCAACGTCAAACACGAACTCAACCCCGGCAACCACTACCGCAGCGCCGGCCTGCGCCTGGCCAAGGGAGTTACCTGGGCGCTGCAGCAGGTATAAGCTGCCGGTATCATCAAAAAGAAAAAGCTCCCCGGACGGGGAGCTTTTTTGTGACATCTTATTCGTCTTTGTAGCCGAGTTTGTCGTTGCGAAGGAAGTTCGTGTTGGCGGACAGCGTGGCGTGCTTCGGCACACCGCCCGAGAAGTACGGGGAGACGTCGCCAATGACGAACGGACGGGCATACCGGAGGTAATCTTCGGAAATGTAGGTGCCCTGGTTGGTAATCCATTCCTGCGGGAACATCTTTTCCTTGTTGGCAATCTTTTTGACGTCGGTAATGTCGTAGTTGACCACGTACGGTTCGCGTTCCGGAACGCCGATGGTAATCATCTTTCCGGTCTCGCCGTGAAGGGCGGCCATGCAGGCTTTGTAACCGCAGTCATAGGCCTCGTTGACGTCCGTACGGGAGGCCAGATGCGAAGCGCAGCGCTGCAGGATGGAGAACTCAATGGCGCGGGTCTTGCAGCCGGTCTCCAGGGCCAGGTGGTCGGCCAGGACTTTGCCGGCGCCCGACAGAGTCTTGTGGCCGAACGAGTCCGTAAAGCCGCGGCTGCCGGACTGCTCACAGACGAGCGTGCCGTCGGCGGTGCGGATGCCTTCGGAAATGGCAATGACAATGGAGGACTTGTACTGGCAGAGGTCCTTGACGCGGGTCGTGAAGTCGGCGACACTGAAGGCGGACTCCGGCAGGTAAATGAGGTCCGGTCCGGTGCAGTCGGCGGCCTTGGACAGCGCAGATGCCGCGGTCAGCCAGCCGGCGTTGCGGCCCATGATTTCCACAATGGCAATGTAGGGGTAGGTGTCGCCGAAGCTCTCGTTGTCACGGATGATCTCTTTCATGGTCGTGGCAATGTACTTGGAGGCGGAACCGTAACCCGGGGTGTGGTCCGTCACGGGCAGGTCGTTGTCAATGGTCTTCGGAATGCCCATGAACTTGACGTTGCTGCCGTGGGCGGCCGCATACTGGCTCAGCTGGAGCGTGGTGTCCATGGAGTCGTTGCCGCCGTTGTAGAGGAAGTACTCAATGTCATACTTCTCCAGAAGTTCAAAGAGACGGGCATAGACGGCTTCGTTGCCTTTGGCCTTCGGCAGTTTGAAGCGGCAGGAGCCCAGAAATGCGCCGGGGGTCCGCTTCAGGAGCGAAAGGTCATTCATGTCCTGGAAATAGTCGTCCAGCAGGATGACTTCGTCTTTCAGGAAGCCTTCAATGCCGTGGCGCATGCCGTAGACTTTTTCAATGCCGTTGACTTTGGCGGCCTTGATGGCGCCGGCAAGACTGGCGTTGATGACGGCGGTCGGTCCGCCGGATTGTCCAATGATTACGTTGCCCATAAGGGCACCTCCTAACAGTTTTCCCATCCGGGAAACAAAAAATCATTCCTATTATAATAAAGTCTATTAATTATCTCAATTGGAAATTGGCCGGCGCCGCGAAAAAGGGAAATCTGCACGGTTTTTTCCGAAACTTATGTGGGAATTGCCGCCTTTTTCCGCCGGATACCTTGGCGAACGTACGAAATTAAGTTAAAATTAATTGTTACAAGTTACATGCAATCCGACTCTAACCGCCGGAAGGGGAGACCCAACTCATGAAAATTGCCATTATCTCGGTCAACATGCATACGAAGGTGCTGAACTTTGCATCTCCGCTGCACACCGTTGCGTTCCAGCAGTTCCTGCTGCAGAACGGCATAGAATCTACGGTACTGGACTACGAGCCCTGCTACCGCGGTACCTTTGACATCCGGCATCCGCTGTTCTGGTACATTGACCATCCGGACTCCAGCAAGGAGAAGCAGCTGCAGCTGCTCAAACAGTGGAAAGAACTCTTCTACGCCCGGGAAAAGCGGTTTGACAAGTTCCAGGAGTTCATTGACGAGCACTACATTAAGACGGACGACGTCTGGAATCAGGACCGCCTGGACGAAGAAGATCCGGGCTTTGACTGCTACATGTGTGTGACGGATATCCTCTGGAACCGCAATAAAAACACCGGGTTCGACCGGGGGTTCTGGCTTGCGTCAAAGTGTATGGAAGGCAAAAAGAAACTGGCCTATACGCCGAGCCGGGGCCCCAGCTCGTATTCGCTGGAAGACGACAAACAGATCCTTCCGTGGCTGGCGGACTTCGACTACCTCTCGGTGCGGGAAGAAAAGTTCAAGGAACACCTGGACGACCTGACCGGACTGGATATTCCCCAGCTCCTCGACCCGGTCTTCTTCCAGGAGCGGGAGTTCTACGAGAAGCTGGCGCGCGAGCCGGAGAATCCGCCGGAACGGCCCTACGTCCTGACCTATATTGTCATGCAGAACAACTCCCGCCTGCTCAAAAAGGCAGGGCTGTTTGCGGAACAGAAAGGCTGCGACGTCATTGAACTCTCCGAAGATTATCTGGACCGGGATCTTCCGGAAGCCGTCCACCACCGCAGGGTTTATGACATCGGCGTGGAAGAGTGGCTCTGGTATATTCTTCATGCCGAGTACATTTTCACCAACTCGTTCCACCAGTGTGTGCTGAGCATTATCCTGCAGAAGGAGTTCTTTGCCGGCAAGCGGAACGGCGACAAGATCGACTCGCTTCTGGACCTCTTTGACATGCAGGGGCGGAGGATTGCCGACGACAACATGGACACCGCCCTGAGCCTTCCGGCCATTGACTGGGCGCCCGTGGAAGAACGCCGCCGTGCCCTTGTCAAGGAGTCCCAGGACTTTGTTCTGAATGCCATAAAGGACCTTGCGTCCCGGGAGCACCGGCCGCTGATGACCCCGGAACAGCTGCAGAAGCAGTTGGAAATGGTGGACAGCCGGATTACCGAAGAACAGGAGCGTGCCGCGCGCAAACAGGCGGAAGCGGCCGCCAAACTGGAGGCCGACCGCAGAGCGCGGGAGGAGGCCGAGTACGCCGGACGGACACCGGACGGACGGCCGCTGCCAAGAGACCACGAAGAAGCCATGGACGAATGGAACCGGATCAAGAACCGGCCGGACATCCTGAAAAAACGGGTGAAGCGGAAACTCCGCAACATGCTGAAGGATGCCGACCCGGAACCGGATTATCTGAAGAAATGGCTGAAGCCGTAAAACAACAGAACAATAAAAAGAGACCTCTGGCCGGAGGTCTCTTTTCTTATGCCCAGGTTTCGTAATGCACTTTTTCAAACGGGACAGCTTCCGGGTCATGCGGCGCCGGGAACTCGGCAGGATGGCCCAGAACCAGGAACGCTTCCAGTTCCATGTTTTCCGGGTAGTCAATAACGCTCCGGACAAACTCCGCGGCGTCGGTTCCGTCATCGGCAGGGC
>ONLO01000038.1 GCA_900318715.1 uncultured Eubacteriales bacterium
CGGTTCGGTCGGCGGCGGCGGAGTTGCTGTCGTGGGGTTCGTCGTCGGCGCGGCCGATGTGGGTTCGGTCAGATCCGAATAATACGACGTCGTGGTACTGGGGTGCGCCGTGGTGGCTGTTGTGTTGTTCCGCGTGGTGCTGCGGTACGACCGGCGGGACGTGGGCCGCTGCACAGCGGAACGGGTGGTGGCGCGGGTGGACGAAGGCGTTTCCGTCATGGTTTTGGATTCCGTAGTCGTCTTCTTCGTGGTGGTAGACGTGGTCGAGGACACCGTTGTTACGGTGACCGTCTCCGGCGGAGTCTGGACCTGTTCGTTCCGCACATGACGAAGGGCAAAGAACAGGACCCCCGCGGCAATGGCCGCGCCAATGAGAAGATAGAGCAGAAGGACCGGCCAGTTCACCTTGCGGCGGGGCGGCCGGGAACCGTTCCCTGCGCCATAGGTCCTTTCGTAGACCGCGGCCTCTTTGGCCGGCGCCGGTTTTTCCGTTACAGCTGCGGCTGCGGGTACGGCGGGTTCCGCCGCAGCGGCTGCGGCAGCCATCTCCTGCTCCCGCTGTTTTCTGCGGGCACGGGCGGCTTTCCGGGCGCGCGCCATTTTCCGGGCGTGCTCTTCCTCGGCCGCTTCCTTGTCGTAGTCGTTGTATTTTTTAAAAAGATCTTCTTCGGGTTCCGGAGATTCCACTTCTTCCAAGGCTTCCTGGTATTTGCTGAGGTCAATGCTGTCAAAGCCGTTTTCGGAAACAATCTCATTCTCTTTCATAAAGGCCTCCGTTATTTATGATATTTCCCGCCCGAACTGATTTGAAAGGCCCGGTAAAGCTGCTCGAGCAGCATGACCCTGGCCAGCTGGTGCGGGAATGTCATCCGTGACATGGAAAGCTTGACGTCCGCGCGCTGTTTGACGGCGTCGGACAGTCCGTAGGAGCTTCCAATAATAAAGGCGACAGAACTGGTGCCGTTGACGGCCAGTTCCTGCAGCTCCGCGCTGAGCGCTTCCGAGGTGCGCTGGGTCCCCTCAATGCAGAGGGCGTAGACCCGGGAGCCGCCCGGAATTTCCTGTAAAATGCGGCCCCCTTCCGCCGCCAAAGCGGCGCCAATCTGCGCTTCCGAGGGGTTGGCCGGAAGGGGCTCCGGATTGAGTTCTATTATATTATGTTTGCAAAAAGGGGTCAAACGCTTGGCGTACTCCTGACAGGCCTCGGCAAGGTACCGTTCCTTCAGGCGCCCCAGACAGATGAGGGTCACATGGATCATAGGTCTGCCTCCAGCGGAGTCACCGCGTGCCGGGACGCTACCCGGAGAAGGATGTCCCCTTTGACGGCGCCGGCGGCAAGGAGCTGGTCCGCAGAGGTCCGGTACGCAAGCTCCGGCAGGTTGTTCTGGTTGCTCAGGTGACCGAGCAGGATCTGCCGGGTCCCGCTTTCCAGAAGCTCCGTGCACATGGCCGCTGCCGCGTCGTTGCTGAGGTGGCCGCGGTCCGAGAGGATGCGTTTCTTCAGGTAATAGGGGTACGGCCCCTCGTTGAGCATGTCAATGTCATGGTTGGACTCGAGCAGGATGACCCGGCTGCCGAGGATGGCCGACCGGACTTCGTCCGTCACCACGCCGAGGTCGGTGGAAACCGCTGTTTTCATGCCGTTCGGAAGGGTCACGGTAAAGCCCAGGCTCTCGGCAGAGTCGTGCATGGTGTGAAACGCCGCAATGTGGTAGTCCCCAATGTCCGCCGTGTCCGTAATCTGGTAGACGGGAAAGTTCCCGTTCAGTTCTCCCATGGTATCCAGGGCTTCCAGGGTTCCCAAGGACGCGTACACCGGAATGTGGTACCGGCTGCAGAATACCCGCAGGCCCTGGATATGATCCGAATGTTCATGCGTGACAAAGACCGCATGGACGGCGCGCGGGTCCACGCCTATGTCCCGGAGGGCCAGCTCGGACTGTTTGGCATTCTTGCCGATGTCCACCAAAATGCCGTCCGTTTCCGTTCCAATGTAAGCGGCGTTTCCGCTGCTGCCGGAATAGAGCGTTGAGAACTGATACAAAGCGTCCGGATCCTTTCTGAAAACTCCCGGATTTCCGGGAATAGTTTAACTAGAATATTTGACCACAAAAATATGACGGAGGAATGAAGAACCTTTAAATAATAAAGAGGCACTGTTCATCAGTGCCTCTTTCGTTCGTTTGTTCCGCCCTCCGGCTCAGCCGGCGGTGGATGTTTTGTTCCGGTCGTCGTCTTCAAATGTCTCCCGGTGAATGTCGGCTCCAATGCCGGCGAATTTCTCCACGACATTTTCGTAGCCGCGGTCCACATAGAGGATGTTCTCCACTTCCGTCCGGCCCCGTGCAGCCAGACCGGCAATGATCATGGCGGCGCCGGCGCGCAGGTCGTCGGCTTTGACCGGGCAGCCGTTGAGGTGGTCCACACCCTGGATGATGGCCACTTTGCCGTTGACTTCAATGTTGGCGCCCATCCGGAGGAGCTGATCCACATACTTGAAGCGGTTGTCCCAGACGCCTTCCGAAACAATGCTGGTGCCGTCGGCCAGCGAAAGCGCTGCGGCCAGCTGCGGCTGCATGTCCGTCGGGAAGCCTGGATGCGGCATAGTCTTAATGTTGCACTTATGAAGATGTCCGTCCGAAACGACACGGACCGAGTCGTCGTTTTCCTGCACGTCAGCACCGGCTTCCACCAGCTTGGCCGTAATGGACTCCAGATGCTTCGGGACCACGTTCTTAATGAGAACGTCTCCGCCGCAGACGGCAACCGCCGCCATGTAGGTGCCGGCCTCAATCTGGTCCGGAATAATGGAGTAGTCACAGCCGTGCATTTCCGTTACACCGCGGATCTTGATGACGTCCGTACCGGCTCCGCGGACGTCTGCGCCCATGGAGTTCAGGAAGTTGGCAAGGTCGACAATGTGCGGCTCCTTGGCGGCATTTTCAATGACCGTGAGGCCGCGGGCTTTGACCGCTGCCAGCATGACGTTGACGGTTGCGCCGACGGAAACAATGTCCATATAAATAGAATTGCCCGAAAGCTGTTCGGCCTCCGCATGAACAATGGCGTTCTCTTCCATGGTGACCGATGCGCCCAGCATTTCAAAGCCTTTGAGGTGCTGGTCAATAGGACGGACCCCGCCGAAGTCACAGCCGCCCGGCATGGCAACGCGGGCGTTGGAGCAGCGGCCCAGCAGAGCGCCCAGCAGATAATAGGAGGCGCGCTCGCGGCGGGTCAGTTCATAGGGTACGGTCTCGGAAATAATATGCGTAGTATCAATTTCATAGGTTCCCGGGCAGATGGACTTGATCCGGGCACCCATGGCCTCGAGCATTTCGAGCATAATGGTGACGTCGCTGATGTTGGGTACATTTTCAATGCGGCAGGGACCTTCCGCCAGCAAGGTGGCAGGAAGAATGGCAACCACAGAGTTCTTGGCTCCGCTGATTTCCACTTCCCCGTTGAGCGGGTTGCCGCCGTAAATGACAAATTTCTCCAAGTGATGACACTTCCCCAAATAGTTTATAGCAAAACACACAATGTGCCGTAATAAGCTGTTCTAGTAGCGGGAAAGACTCTTATCCACAAGATATAGTCAATCCAAACGTAAGAATTATACCATCCTATAAGAGATTTGAAAAGCGGAATCGGGTCACTTTTTTTCATTTTGTCAATAAATCGTCAATTTTCATGTTTCTGAAAAAGAGAGTCCAAAAAAAATTGTGAATATGTTGAGTTCTTTTTCCATACAAAAACAAGGACCCCCTGCCGCTTCCGCCGGAAGTGACAAGGGGTTTGCCTTTACAGATTAGATGTGTGAACAGGTCATAGCCTTACATCTTGGCCATGGTCCAGTCGTAGAGATCTTTGAAGACCTCTTCCTGGCAGTCGTCACGAAGAAGCTCATGACGGAAGCCTTTGTACCACTTGTATTCAATGTCATAGTGGCCGGTTTTCACCATGGCTTTGTCCGCCATCTTGACGCCGTAGGAGCAGAAGCCGACCAGGTCCTGCGTGCCGGCCAGAACCAGAATGGGCAGGTCTTTGCGGACTTTCTTGGCCCAGTGGACGCCCGAAGAATCCGCGGCCAGGAAGCCAAGGGTCTCTATAAGGCCGGGCGTGTAGTACTTCGTAATGAGTTCGTCGGCCAGATAGTCACGGCGGTTGTCCTTGCTGCGGGACAGCCATGCGGTGGTGACAATGTTGTTCTTGACGAGGACCTGACGGTCTCTGCCGATGAAGCGGACCAGCATGCCGAACGGGACCTTGACAAAACGAAGGTAGTTGGTGAAGTCACCGGAGCCGCAGAAGGCAACGCCCTTCAGCTCTTTGCCGTAGTTGGCGCAGTAGATCTTTGCCACGAAGGAGCCCATGGAGTGGCCGAGCAGGAACTCCGGAACGCCCGGGTTCTCCGAAACAGCAATGTCTCTCAGTTTATGCATGTCTTTGACAATGTATTTGTCGGCATTTTTCGGGGTCTTGCCGATTTCCTTGAGATCTTCGCTGCCGGCGGTCAGGCCGTGGCCAATGTGGTCTTCGCCGTAAACGGCAAAGCCGCGCTCCGCAAGGTAGCGTGCCACGCCGTCAAAACGGTCAATGTGTTCACAGACGCCGTGGGCAATTAGATAAACGCCCTTGACCGGTGCGGAATCGTCTTTCCAGGTCAGATAACGGATGTTGTCTTTTCCGTCTGTGGAAGCGAACCGTCTTTCAACACAATTTACAGACATACTCACAAACCTCCTATTATTTCTGCTGCTTGCAGTACAAGTTATGTCATTCCATATAATACCACAAACAGATGTCTAAAAAAAAGAAGCAAACGGTGCATAATGTCCATTTTACCGCGAATATTTGTCCAGGCGCTCCGTCAGGGCGGCGAGGTCCGGCGGCAGCGGCGCCGTCACGGTCATCTCCTCCCCCGTCACCGGATGGTCAAAGACCGCCCGGCCGCAGTGGAGCGCATGCCGGGAAAGGCCCGGAAACGGCGGGGCACCGTACATATCGTCGCCGAGAAGCGGCGTGCCGAGCGCGGCGAAATGGACCCGGATCTGATGGGTGCGGCCGGTCTCCAGCTGAACGTTCAGCCAGGAGTAATCCGGCCCGGCGGCAAGCGCTTTCCAGTGCGTAACCGCATGGTCCGGGGCGGAGGCCTGCGGATACCGTTCCAGGTCCGGTTCCCCGGCGGCGCGCAGGGTCTTGCCCGGGTCCGGGCGGTAAATGGGAAGCTCAATGGTTCCGGTTCCCTCATATAAGCCGGACGGGAATGCGTCGTACGTCTTCTGCACCTTGCCCTGCAGACGGCTGGCGGCATAGGAGTGCAGCGCGCAGATGACAATGCCGGAGGTGCCTTTGTCCAGCCGCCCAATGGCCCGGAACACCGACGGACGGCCCTCTTCCAGCAAATACGCCGCAACCAGATTGGCCAGCGTGTCCCCCTGATGGTTGTGGGTCGGATGGACCGCCAGGTCACCGGGTTTGTTGAGGATGAGGAGGTCCTCGTCCTCGTAGAGCACGTCAATGCTGCGGTGCGGCGCCGCGGCCGGTTCCACCGTCGGAAGGTCCTCCGGAAGATGGACCGTGAGGATGTCTCCGGTGTGGACCGGGTCAATGGTCCGCACCGGTTCCCCGTTGCAGAGAATGCCGTCGGGAAGCACTTTCAGCTGCCGCACCAGATGACAGGAAAGCCCTGCACTTCCCCGGAGGAAGTGCAGAGCTTTGCGGTTGTCATAGTCCGGTGTCACGGTAAACTGCAGTGTTCTCATGGCATGTCACTTTTTGCCTTATCTACGTGGGTTACGGCGTGTGGGAGTTATCCTCTTCCTGGTACTTTTCCCGTTTCAGCAGGAACACCAGACGCATCTTGATGTGCTTGGCCACCGGCATCAGGTTCTTGTAAATGAAGTACCGGAACGGGCTGCCGACCAGGAGGTATTCGCCGATGTATTCGGTGTAGTGCGCGCCGAAGCTCAGCTTGAACGAGCAGATGCCCTCGAAGTTCTCCCGCGGCTTCAGCGCCCCGAGCGAGCCGTCCGGCTCGGCGCTCTCCGGATTGGTGACCAGAACGTAGCCAAGGTCATGGTAGTCACAATCCTGCTCAATGCTCTTGCAGAGGCGGAGATAGTTCAGGTAGTGACTGGACCGGGTGTTGTTCCGGACAATGTTGCGGGTGCCGCCGAACACACAGGAGGCAAAACCGCCGTACCGGATGGTCAGGCCGCCGGCCACCGGAATGCGGGCGTCGGCCGGATAGTCTTTGGTCTCCTCCATCCGCTCCCGGAAATTCTTCGTGTTGTTGTCTATGACTTCAATGTCGTTCAGGAGGCCCTTGATTTTCTTCTGCGGGGCCGTTTCCAGAAGCGCCTCTTTTTCGGCGCGCTCCGCAAGCCGCGCCTCCTCCAGTTCCACGTCTTTGGCCTTGTCGTAATAGACCATGGTAATGTCCGTGTAGTCCTGCAGGACGGAGAGGAGGGTCTTCAGATAGTCGTTGTCCCGGTGGACAAAGCTGTTCCGGTCGGAGGTGTCGTCCATGACGGAGACGAATTCGTCGAGGATCTTCGGGTCCGCCTGGATGTCCTTCCAGGAGTACTCCTCCGCAACCAGTCCGCGGGAGGTGCCGACCCGGACGGAGTACCGGACGCCCTTTTCGCACTTCTTGAGCAGCTTTTCGGCTGGTATGAGCTCCCCGGCCTCATCCCGCAGCGGGATCATGGTCTGGACCGGATGCTTGTAGGTATAGGAATCCAGGTCCGTGTTCAGCTGGTAGCCGAGTGCGGTCAGGAGCTTATGGACCTTATGGCCCTCCGGCTGTCCTTCCCCGTCAATGCGCAGCGGCACCGGCGGGTCCACAATGGTGACAAACGCATGGTGCGCTTTCATTTCGGACCGGATAAAGTCCGCAAAGGCGCGCTGCAGCGGCTCGTCCTCATAGTTGCTGACCGTGCCGTACGGGACATACCAGAGGCGCCCCGCCAGCGGCAGGTTCCGCTCGAGAACCAGACAGGTCAGGACCCGCTCGTCCCGCTCATCAACACCCTCGTAAAAATAGGGCTTCCATGCCGTTTTGACCTGCGGCCAAAGCGAACACTGCTGATACTGACCATGGTGGTCCGAGACAAACTGGTCAAATGCCGTAAGATCCGTGGCTTCACGAAATGTATACATGAATGGTAAATACCTTCCTTCGTCCGTCTTACGAAATGGTTATGCCGCGCCGTCCGAGGGCTTCCCGGATGCGGGCCTCTTCGTCAAACGGGACTTTGGTCCCGTTCTTTTTCATAAACTTCTCATGGCCCTTGCCGCAGCAGAGGAGCAGGTCGCCCGGCTGCAGCATGGCAACCGCATAGGCAATGGCTTCGTTGCGGTCCGGAAGGATGACATACTTCCCGGCGCCGCCGGCTTTTTCACAGAACGCCGCCACTTCCCGGCAAATCTTCTCCGGGTCCTCGCGGCCGGGGTCGTCCTCCGTAATGACCGTGAAATCCGCCAGCTCTCCGCTGACCGTGCCGAGCTCTTCCCGGCGGCCCTGCGCCCGCTCCCCGACGGAGCCGAACAGCGTAATAATGCGTCCGGGGTCGTAGGCCCGCATGGTGCTGACAATGCTCCGGAGGCTCATGCCGTTGTGGGCGTAGTCAATGATAATGCCGAAGTCCTCCGACATGTAGACGATCTGCGAACGGCCCGGGACCCGGATGCTGCGAAGGGCCCCGCCCACCTGCTCCGGCGTGTAGCCGAGCGTGCTGCAGATGGCGAAGGCCGCCAGCGCGTTCTCCACGGAGAAGTCCCCCGGGAGGCTGAGGTCATAGGTGCCGTGCGGGGTCCCGCCCACCAGAAGGTCAAAGCGGATACCCAGGAATTCGTCGTACCGGATGGGGGTTTCGTGTTCTGCCCGGAAGAGCGATTCAGCGGCTTTCCCGTACAGCAATTTCTTCCCGGGCACAGCGTCCAGCATGTCTTCTGTGGCCGGGTCGTCGGCACAGCCGACGGCGTCATGGCACAGGGAGAAGAACTGCTTCTTGAAGCCGTAGTATTCCTCGTAGGTCTTGTGTTCGTGGCCGCCGATGTGGTCGGGCGAAATGTTGGTGAAGACGCCGCAGCAGAACGAAATGCCGTCCACCCGGTGCCATTTGACGCCGAGCGAGGACACTTCCATAATGACCGCTTCCACGCCGTCGTCCGCCATTTCCCGCAGGAGTTTCTGGGTCTCATAGGACTCCGGCGTCGTGTTGACCGTGGCCGCTTTTTTGTTCCCCCACTGGGCGCCCGCCGTGCCGATGAGGCCGGTCTTGCAGCCGGCGTAGTCCAGCATGGCCCGCACAATATAGGTAATGGAGGTCTTGCCCTTGGTGCCGGTCACGCCGATGACCTTGAGGTCGCCGGACGGGTGCCCGAACAGGTTGTCGGACATGAGTGCCAGCGCCACGCGGGTGTTTTCGGCCACGGCCACCAGGGGAACGTCCTCCTCCGGCGTGCCGTCCCCGGCAGCGGGAAGGTCCGCCAGATGCTCACAGCCGCGCTGCAGGACGAATGCGCGGCAGCCGTTGTCATAGGCCATCCGGGCATATTTGTGTCCGTCGGTCTCCGCCCCGGTCATGCACACAAATACGGTGTCCGCCGCGGCTTTGCGGGAGTCGTAAACGACGTCGGCAATGTCCACTGCGGACGGGTCTTTGCTGCACGTTACCGGCAGAGTTCCGAACACGTCTTGGAGGGTCATCCGGTTACCTTCTTTCTCGGGGTGTTTCAAACTTGAAAGAATTATAAAATCTTGACCCCGCACTGTCAACCGAAGTCCGGCGCAAATCCGGGGCTGCTTCTTGCAAAGAATGGGCAGGGGTACTATAATATGTCTCATCTATGTTTTATTATATATTATTAAGACATTAAGCACATCTTTCATTTTAGGAGGCCATTCTATGGCAAAAGATCTCGCCACAAAATACGACCCTTCCGCATTTGAAGACAAAATCTATGACTTCTGGCAGAAGGGCAAGTATTTCCATGCGGAACCGGACGATACCAAGCAGTCTTACACCATCGTCATTCCGCCGCCCAACATTACCGGGCAGCTCCACATGGGCCATGCGCTCGACAATACCCTGCAGGACATCCTCATCCGGTACCACCGGATGAAAGGGTTCGATACCCTCTGGGTCCCCGGCACCGACCACGCGTCCATTGCCACGGAGGCGAAGATCGTCGAGTCGATGAAGCAGGAAGGCATTACGAAGGAAGACATTGGACGGGACGCGTTCCTCGAGCGCGCCTGGGAATGGCGCCGGCAGTACGGCGGACGCATCGTCGAGCAGCTCAAGAAACTCGGTTCCTCCTGCGACTGGGAACGGGAGCGGTTCACCATGGACGAAGGCTGCTCCAAGGCCGTCATCGAGGTCTTCAACAACATGTATGAAAAAGGCCTCATCTACCGCGGCGAGCGCCTCATCAACTGGTGCCCCCACTGTATGACGTCCATCTCGGACATTGAGGTCGAATACGAAGAGAAAGACGGCGCCTTCTGGCACCTGAAATATCCGTTCGCAGACGGTTCCGGCTATCTGGAACTGGCCACGACCCGTCCGGAGACCATGTTCGGCGACACCGCCGTCGCGGTCAACCCGGAGGACCCCCGCTACAAGGACAAGATCGGCAAGATGATCCTCCTGCCGCTCATGAACAAGGAAATTCCCCTGGTGGGCGACGAACATGCCGACCCCGAATTCGGGACCGGTGTCGTCAAGATCACCCCGGCGCACGACCCCAACGACTATGAGGTCGGCCTGCGCCATAACCTGCCCATTGTCAACGTCATGACCGACGACGGCCACATGAACGAAAATGTGCCGGAGAAGTATGTCGGCATGACCACCGAAGAGTGCCGCAAGGCGGTTGTCGAAGACCTGAAAGAGCAAGGGTATCTGGTCTCCGTTGAACCCACGAAGCACAACGTCGGCACCTGCTACCGCTGCGGCACCGTCGTCGAGCCCCGCATCTCCAAACAGTGGTTCGTCAAAATGAAACCGCTGGCGGACCCGGCCATTGACATCGTCCGCTCCGGCAAGATCCAGTTTGTTCCGTCCCGTTACGACAAGACCTATTACCACTGGATGGAGAACATCAAGGACTGGTGCATTTCCCGGCAGATCTGGTGGGGCCACCGGATTCCGGCCTGGTACTGCGACGACTGCGGAGAAATTACCGTCTCCCGGGAAACGCCCTGCAAGTGCGCGCACTGCGGCAGCGAACACATCCATCAGGACGAGGACACCCTCGACACCTGGTTCTC
>ONLO01000178.1 GCA_900318715.1 uncultured Eubacteriales bacterium
ACTAAAAGTGGACGTCATTGAACTTGCCCCGCTGGCCGGCGGCAAAGCGGACGAACTGTCCAACAAGACCATTGCCTCGGCGGTCAGCGCCGGCATTGCCGCCACCGTCGACATTGCGGAGGGCAGTGTGGAAGAGGCGTTCGACAGCATCCGGAACGCGCGCCATCCGCAGCTGAACCTTCTGGTCCCGGTCTCCACCGTCCAGATGGAGTACAGCTGCCACAAGAAGGCGCCGGCCATGCTCAAACTGGTGGCAGAGCAGGTGGCTGCCTGCCGCAGCTTCTGCGAAAACGTGGACTTTACGGCCGTGGATGCCACCCGCGCCGAGCCGGAATTCCTGTACGAAGTCATTGGCACCGCCATTGAAAACGGCGCCAACAAGATTACGCTCTGTGACACCGCCGGCATTTATCTGCCGGACGAATTCGGCAAGTTCGTGGCCGACCTCAAGGCCAACGTCCCGGCCATGGAAAACACCGAGCTCTACGTCCATATCAGCGACGAAATGAGCATGGCCAGTGCCTGTGCAGCGGCTGCCATTGCGGCGGGCGCCGACGGCGTCAAGTGCACCTCCGTCAAGGACGGCACGGTCTCCCTGCAGCAGGTTGCCAGCCTCGTCCAGGTCAAGGGCACCGACATGGATATTGCCACGAACCTGCGCACGACCGAACTGACCCGCACGGTGGGCCAGCTCGAATGGATCCTGGAACCCGCCGAGGAGAACGAAAGCCCCATCCATAACCTTGCCGTGGGCGATGTAGCCGGTGTCACCTTAGACGAAGGCGACGACATTTCCGAAGTGGTCAGTGTTCTGCACCAGATGGGCTACGACCTCAGCGAAGAGGACAATGCCAAGGTCTTTGAGAACTTCCAGCGCGTGGCCGCCAAGAAACACTTCGTCGGCACGCGGGAGCTGGATGCCATTGTGGCAAGCTCCGCCATGCAGGTCCCGGTGAGCTACCGCCTGGACAACTACGTCATCAACAGCGGCAACATTATTACCGCAACCGCCAACATCATGCTGGACCACAACGGCGAAAAGATCCGCGGCGTCGGCATCGGCGACGGCCCCATTGATGCCGCCTTTCTTGCCATTGAACAGATCATCGGCCACCACTATGAACTGGACGATTTCCAGATTCAGACCGTGACCGAAGGCCGCGACGCCATGGGCCAGGCCCTCGTCAAACTCCGCGCCGACGGCAAAGTCTATTCCGGAAACGGCATTTCCACCGACATTATTGGTGCATCCATCCGCGCCTACATCAGCGCCCTGAACAAGATCGTCTACGACGAGGCGTAAGGAGGGACCACGTTGAAACTTTCATTTTCCATTAAAGACTGGAAGGACCAGTCCTTCCAGGACTTCTGCACCGTTGCCTTTGACGTGCGGATGAAGGGCATTGAACTCTATGACATCCAGGGTGAGCTCTTCGCCGGCAAAGACAGCCCGGCCAATCCGGAGCGGGCGGCCGCCACGCGCCGTCATCTGCAGAACCAGGGTCTCAGCCTGCCGTGCCTGACCACGGTCGGCGACTTCACGGACCCGGATTTCACTCTGGAACTGAACCAGTGCATTTCCGTTGCCGTCAACCTCGGCATTCCGAACGTGGCCATCCACACCGGCAACGACAACCAGGAAGAAAACGCCACCGTTCTGGCACAGCTTCTCGAGCGCGTCAGCGGCAAGAAGGTCTCCCTGCTCGTCGAGAGCACCGGCCCGTACGCCGACACCGCGCTGCTGCGGGACCTTCTCAACCGTTCGGCCGACGACCAGCTGGCCGCGGTCTGGGACATGGCCGCCACCACCGTTGACGGAAACGAAGATGCGGAGGAGAGCATTACCAACCTCGGCGCCTATGTCCGCCACGTCCACATCCACGACTTCCGGAAAGACGGCGGCAAGGTGAATCCGGAACTCGTCGGCGAAGGCGAACTGCCCATGCAGGACATGATGAACGCCCTGCGCTCCGTCAACTACGACGGCTTCATTTCGCTGCTCTGGAACCCCGAGTGGATTCCGGGACTCGACGAGCCCGAAGTCATCCTGACCCATTTCGCCAGCTGCATGGGCCGCTTCAAGAGCACCCGGCTCGGCGAGAAGCACCTCTACTGGAACAAGGCCCACACGGGCAACTACGTCTGGAAGAAGGAAACGCTCATTGACAAGACGTTCCCCGAAGTCCTCGACACCATGGTGGACCTGTTCCCGGACCAGCTGGCCATTAAATTCACGACGCTGGACTACACCCGCACCTACGCCCAGTTCCGGGACGACGTGGACGA
>ONLO01000152.1 GCA_900318715.1 uncultured Eubacteriales bacterium
AAGATGGATGCGGAAATAAAACTCACCTCGAAGTTCCGCCGCGAAAAGCTCTACAACTTCAGTGTGAAGTATCTGGCGCCGGTCAGCCTGGTCATTGTTCTGGTCAGCTCGGTCCTCAGCGCCTTCGGCATCATCAAGATCTGAGGCCATCCAGTCCCATCGGATTTTTTCAAAAAGATGGAATAAAAGTCTTTTCTTAAATTGAAATCGGGACTACAATTAAACAAAGATGCAACGAGGCACAGCGCTCCCCGGGAGCATTGTGCCTCGCTTTTTTCGAAACCGGTGGAAAGGGGGGAGTCCGTTGACCGCGGAAACATATCTGGAACGGGTCCTCCGGGCGTATGAAGGATCCTTTGACATTGAACGTCCGTTTACACTCAGCGGCCGCACGTTCGACGCTTATGCAGCTTTCAGCTCCATGTCGGAAAAGTATGTTCTGGTGGAAAAGGCCAACCTCTGGACGACCCGGACCTACGAACACGCGCTGTTCCTGCACGTGGACAGTTTGTCTCCGGACACAATTTCAGACCTCCGCAAGTTCATGAAGGACGTCATGGAGCCGGAGCTTCTCCTGCAGGGGCGGAAGTATCCGGAACAGGACCATATGATGACCTACCTTTCCCTAAATATTATAACGGACACACCACCCGACGACGCCACACGGCAGGCCATCCGGAAGTTCCGCTTTTCCCGGGACTACCTGCTGACCTTCCGCGGCAGGGCAGTGGGTCTCCTGACGGTTGCCGACCTTGCGTCCGGCACCGTTTTAGCCAATCCGGCTGCAAAGCATACGGTTCCGACGTTTGAGGCGGCGTTCGGATAATTGCTTTTCACATATCATTGGGAAATATGAAAAGGGGGATACTATGAATATTGCAATCATTCTCATTGGTTCCATTATTCTGCTTGCTCTCGGCTACATCTTCTACGGAGGATGGCTGGCCAAACAGTGGGGCGTGGAACCGGACCGGAAGACCCCGGCACATGAGCTGGAGGACGGCATGGACTACGTTCCGGCCAAGACCCCGGTTCTCATGGGACATCATTTCTCGTCCATTGCCGGCGCCGGCCCCATCAACGGTCCCATTCAGGCGGCCATTTTCGGCTGGGTCCCGGTTCTGCTCTGGGTCCTTATTGGAGGCATCTTCATGGGCGGTGTCCATGACTTCGGTGCGCTCTTTGCCTCAGTCCGCAACAAAGGCCAGTCCATCGGCGAGGTCATTCACCACACTATGGGACGGCGCGCCAAACGCCTCTTTCTGGTATTCGGCTTCCTGACCCTGGTTCTGGTCGTAGCGGCCTTCTCCGCCATTGTGGCCAGCACGTTCGGTACGACCAATGCAGCCGGTGTTGCCGTAACGGGGGCAGCGCTCAGCTCCCATCTGTCCACGGCCACCATTTCCGTGCTGTTCATTGTTCTGGCCATCCTGTTCGGTGTCTTCGTTTACCGCCTCAACACCAACCTTGCAGTGGCTTCCATTGTCGGCGTACTCGGCATTGTCGGTATTGTGGCCCTCGGTCTCAACTGGCATCCCATTGCGCTTTCTTACAACGCCTGGATGTGGATCCTCGGCGTCTATATTTTGATTGCCTCGGTCACACCGGTCTGGATCCTGCTCCAGCCGCGTGACTATCTGAGTTCGTTCCTGCTGTATTTCATGATGGGCGTCTCCGTCATAGCCATTGTCGGCGCCGCCATTACCGGAACCGGCCATACGGACATTCCGGCCTTCACCGGCTTCACGGCTCCGGAGAGCAACGGACTCTTTGCCACCGGAACGCTGTTCCCGGCTCTGTTCATTACCATTGCCTGCGGAGCCATTTCCGGATTCCATTCGCTGGTTTCCTCCGGTACCACGGCCAAGCAGATTGACAACGAAAGAAGCATGAAACCGGTTTCGTACGGCTCTATGCTCATTGAGTGCGCGCTGGCGGTCATCTCCATCTGCGCCATCGGCTATGTTTGGCATACCATCCAGACCACGCCCGACCTTGCCGCTGCCGGACTGACTTCGCCGCCGACCATCTTTGCGCTGGGTATTTCGAACATGCTGGGCACCTTCCTGGGCGATTCAGCTGCTGCCGTAGCGTACAGCCTCCTTGTGCTGGCCGTATCCGTATTCTGCCTGACGTCGCTGGACACGGCCACCCGTCTGGCCCGTTACATGTTCCAGGAGCTCTGGGTAGATGACGGCAGTTCCTGGAAAGACGTCACCGGATTCCGCAAAGTCCTGGTCAACCCGTATGTGGCTACGCTGTTCACGGTCGTTCCGGGCGTTGCCCTCGGCATGACCGGCTACACGAAAATCTGGCCGCTGTTCGGCGCCGCCAACCAGCTGTTGGCTGCCCTCGGCCTGTTGGCAGTCTGCGCATGGCTCGGGAACGTTGGGAAGAACAACAAGATGTTCTACGTTCCCATGTGCTTCATGCTGATTGTCACCATCAGTTCGCTCATTCAGACCATTATTGCCAAGTTCACCGGACCCATTGACGTCTGGGCCATTGTCCAGGCGGTCATTGCCATCCTGCTGGTCGTCCTCGCCATTGTTCTTACGGTGGAGAGCATCCGCACGCTGGTGGCACAGCATAAGGCTAAAGCCAAAGCCTGAGCCCTGAAAACACAAAGAACCGGACCACTTCCGTGGCCCGGTTCTTTTCTTGTCTGGTGCCGGCGGCGGGGGTCGAACCCGCACCCTGTTGCCAGGACTGGATTTTGAGTCCAGCACGTCTGCCAATTCCATCACGCCGG
>ONLO01000047.1 GCA_900318715.1 uncultured Eubacteriales bacterium
GTCCACTTTGTTGATGACGACGACCACTTTCTTGCGCAGCGCCAGCGCCTTTTTCAGCACGAAGCGGGTCTGCGGCATGCAGCCTTCGAAAGCGTCGACCAGCAGCAGGACGCCGTCGACCATGAGCAGGATCCGCTCCACTTCGCCGCCGAAGTCGGCATGGCCGGGGGTGTCGATGATGTTGATCTTCGTGTCGCCGAACCGGACCGAGGTGTTCTTCGAGAGGATGGTAATGCCGCGCTCACGTTCCAGGTCATTGGAGTCCATGACGCGTTCTTCCACCTGCTCGTTGGTACGGAAAATGCCGCTCTGACGCAGCAAAGCGTCGACCAGGGTCGTTTTGCCGTGGTCAACGTGCGCAATCATTGCGACATTCCGGATATCGTCTCTGAGTTTCAAGTGCATCCACCTTCAAATATAGTAAACATCTTGGAAATATACGCGCAAGATTGTATCACCGGGGAGTGCACTTTTCAAGGTCGGGGTTCAAGTTTTGCTTTTTGCCACAAAATCCTCAAGGAAGGCGAAGACGCGTTTGTTGTTTTCCGCACACTGTCCGCCGCACCAGTTGAACATGAAGTCGTGGTTCATGATGGGGTTGGTGCTGTGGTATTCCTGATACGGCACGCTGGACTGGTCCAGCTTCTTCAGGAGGTTCTGGCCCTGGCCGGTGCAGATGGCGTCGTACTTGGAGTAGGTGACAAAGATTTCCTTCGGGAAATCCGCGTTGATGTAGTTGATGGGGCTGCAGAGCACGCGGTCCGGGTGCTTGTCGAACTTCCGTTTCCCGGCGCCCATAATGTCCTTGGTCAGAATGCCGCCGATGGGCCCGACAACGGGTAAGTGGACCAGCTTGTCCAGGTCGTACATGCCGCAGTTGAGGTAGGCGCCGGCGAACTTCAGGTTGAACCGGTCAATATCCAGTTCTTCCCGCAGAGCCGGATCCGTTGCCAGTGCCAGAAGGTAGAGGGCGCACCAGCCGCCGGAGGAGTCTCCGCCGACCATGATGCGGCCCAGGTCAAAGTTGTACTCGTCGGCGTGGGCGGCCACCCAGTTGGCGCTTTCCGTCAGCATTTTCACAGCGTCCCGGAACTTGAAGGTCGGCGCCAGGCCGTACTCGACGTTGACGACACAGAGGCCGGTCTTGGCCATCCAGGTGGCCATGCCGCGGCGGTACTGTTTTCCGCCGGCGTCAAAGCCGCCGCCGTGGATGTAGAGAAGGACCGGCTGCCTGCCGTCATAGTCCTTGCGGTAGATGTCGAGTCGGCAGTCGTCTTTCCACTCCGGATTCTCCGTGTAGCAGATATCCTTGACGACCGAGATTTCGTGGTTGGTGTCGTAGAGCATTTCGTGCTCGTTTTGGGCTTTGTCGAGCAGGATGTCGACGGCCCGAAAGACCAGGAACCCGGGAGCCAGGCGGTCTTTGAGCGGTTTTTTCATGAACAGGACTCCTTTCCGCATTTCCGTTTTTCTCCGGTCTCTATTATACAACAAAAAAGCCTTTGGGAGACCTATGAAAAGCTCCTCGAAAACCCCCTCTTTTGTAAGCAGGCAATCTTCGCTATAATAGAAGTGCGTTTTTTACCGTTAACCAAAAAAATGTGTTGAGAAAGGATACGGACTATGAGTAACATGATCAAAGCCATTATTGCAGCCGTTCTGCTGGCCGGCGCCGGCGGAGCCGCCTACTTCTCCACGACGAAGAAGGACAAGAACGCCGTTGTCGTTCCGGTAAAACCGGCGGAGAAACCGGCCCCGAAGGCTGCTGAGAAACCGGCGGAGGCGCCCGCCCCGGCAGAAGAGCCCGCTGCAGAGGCCCCGAAGGCCGCCGCACCGAAAGCCGAAGTTCCGGCCAAGAAGGCCGCTCCGGCGAAGGCCCCTGCCACGAAGGCTGCTCCGGCAAAGAAAGCGCCGGCGAAAGCCGCTGAAAAGAAAGCTGCCCCGGCAAAGAAAGCCCCGGCAAAAGCTCCCGCCAAGAAAGCCCCGGCCAAGGCCGTCACCCGCTGCAACTGGGAGACGGACGACCCGTTGGCGCTGGACTACCATGACAACCGCTGGTGCAAGCCGGTCCATGACGACCAGGAACTCTTCGCCATGCTGGTCCTTGAGTCCATGCAGGCCGGCCTCAGCTGGAATGCCATCCTCCAAAAGGAGGCCGCCTTCCGCAAAGCCTTCAACGACTTTGACATTGCCAAGGTAGCTGGCTATAAAAAGAGAAAAATTGACTCGCTCATGAACAACGAGAAGATTGTCCGCAACCAGCGCAAGATTGAGGCCGCTGTGGCCAACGCGCAGGCCGTGCTGAAAATCCAGGAAGAGTTCGGATCCTTTGACAAGTACATCTGGAGTTTTACGGACGGTAAAGTGGTGGACCATCACCTGAAGAAAGAGTCGGACATGCCGGCCAGCGACGCCCTCTCCGAGCGCGTGGCCAAGGACATGAAGAAGCGCGGCTTCAAATTTGTCGGCCCGGTCATTGTCTACTCGTACCTGCAGGGAATTGGCGTCATCAACGACCACATTGAATCCTGCTCCTTCCGGTAAACCGAACCGAAAAAAGGCTGTCTCTTCGGAGACAGCCTTTTGTGTTATGGATTTGCCTGCCAGGAATGGGATCAGGACACCGCCTTGGCGGCGCGTTCCTGCAGGTCGTAGGAGTCGGAGAAAATCTGGTAGAGGTCGTCGGAGAGGTCCACGCGCTGGAGAAGCGTCTTGCCGCCGGCGTCCACAATGGTGCCGGTGAAGGTGAGCGGCAGCGTCTGTTTCGTGCCGTCCTTGTCCTTGCTGGTGAGTTCGAAGACCCAGGCTTTGGCACCGTTGGCCGCGGCCTGCTTCTTCGCCGCCTTCAGCTCTTTGGCGTCCGGCTCGAACAGCGCCATTTCCTTGAGCACGTTCGTAACGGCCGCAATACCGTTCGTGTCGGTCAGCCGGTACACGTTTTCCGGCTCCTCTTTGGCATAGACCTCCAGTTCCGTAATTTCCTTGTTGGACGGAAAGTCTACGTACTTTTTGAAGTCCGGCCGTTTGGTGTAGGAGTCTACGGCAACGCAGAACAGGACCACCAGCAGCAGGACGCCGAAGGACACAATAAAGTCCCGCGCACGGCTGCGGGATTTTGCAGTTTTTTCAGACATGGAATGCCTCCCGGAAGAATAGTTCATAGACTATTCTAGAAGAAAAGTGAATTGCAAACAAGGAAAGAACGGGTAAAATTTTGTCACGCTCTTGGAACGGGCGTAAACCTGTGCTAAAATGGTTGCCGTCAAGTGAATAGGGGGAGCTGGCTTCATCCGCCGGCTGAGACGGGGACGGAAGTCCGAAGACCCCGCACGGCATGCGAAATGCAACTGTGTGCCGTGGGAACCTGATCAGGATAATGCCTGCGTAGGAAAGGAAGTAA
>ONLO01000083.1 GCA_900318715.1 uncultured Eubacteriales bacterium
CAGGGTGGCGTTGACGCCAATGGCCTTCAGCTGTTCCTGCATGAGGGTGGCCAGCGTGTCCAGCGAACGGGCGGCATAGTAGCAGATCTTGAGGTTCAGCTGCTGGCCGTCCTTCTGGTAGAAGCCGTCTGCGCCCATGGTGTAACCGGCCTGCTCAATGAGAGCCTTGGCCTGGTCGGCCGGAATTTTGGCCTGACCATTGGCCTTGCCGTAAGCGGCTTCGGATTTGTACGGGCCGGCGGTGGCGGCAACCGTGCCGTTGAGGAAAGCTGCAATGGCTTCCTTGTCAATGGTGCCGTTGATGGCGGCGCGGAGGTTCGCATCGGCCAGCGGTTTACCGGCATTCATATTGACAATATAGAACTGCAGACGGGTGCCCGGGACACTGGTCAGATTGTACTTGGACGGATCCTTCTGGTAAATCTGAACGGCATCGGCCGTAACGCTGTCATAGCCCTTGATTTCACCGGACTGCATGGCGTTCAGCTTCGGCTCGTCTTCCTGCATGTAGTGGAAGGTGACCTCGTCGAGTTTGACTTCGCCGTTCCAGTAGTTGGCATTCTTTTCCACGACTACATCGCCCTCGGGAATGAAGCTCTTGATGACAAACGGGCCGGTACCGGTGACCGTCTTCGAAAAATCGTCATTGGCGCTGAGGTCAATGACCGCAAACTCGGGGCTTGCCATGTCACTCTTCAGAATGGGATAGACCTCCGGGGTCGTGACGGTGAATGTCGTGTCGTTGACGACGGCATAGGTGAAGGTGCCGTACGTGGCGAAGCGCTCGTTGGCCGCGGCCAGCCGTTTGATGTTGTCCACAACGACCTGTGCGGTGACCGGGCTGCCGTTCGAGAATTTGACACCGTCGTTCAGGGTGACGGTCCAGACCTTGCCGGTTTCATCGGCAGCGGCATCTTTGGCAATACCGGGAACCACGTTCATGCTGTCGTCCAGCTTGAAGATGGACTCGGTAACGCCGTAGATCTGCGTATACCAGCTGTAGTACTCCACGTGCGGGTCCAGACTCGGATACGCAAAGTTGGCCGCCAGACTCAGCGTCTTCTTGCCGGCGGCGTTGTCCGCTTCCGTGCCGGCCTTTTTACAGGCACTGAAGGCAAACACCATGACCATGGCTAGAAGCCATGAAACATAACGGGTAAGTGCTTTTTTCATAATGCATTCTCCTTTATACATTCTCCTTTAACAAATGGAAGAATTATCCATGAAGTATTATCTTCTAAATGATGGGAGCCTCACAAGCCCCCCAGGGGGATGAAAAAACCGCTTTCCTTTAACGGAAAGCGGTTTTTCACTAAATTTAACCGGTGTTCTCAGAACAGACTCATCTGACTGGACTCCGGAATGCCTTCCAGAGCCCCAAGGTCTTTCAAGGCGGTGACGACCGCGCTGGACACGCCGGCGCGCCGGGAGAGGTCCTCCTGGGAGAGGTAAGCCCCTTCCCCGTCATCCTTGGCCTTTTCCAGGGCGTTGGCCGCGGCGTCGCCGAGACCTTTGACCGAGGAGAATGCCAGACGGATCTTGCCGTCCTCAATGGTGTACGTGGTGCCTTTGGACTTGTAGAGGTCAATGGGCAGGAATTCAATGCCGCGGGCGAGCATTTCAAGAACCACCTGGAGTCCGGTGAATTCGGACTGTTCGGTGGCGGAGGCGTCCCGGCCCTTGGCCTTGATTTCACC
This sequence comes from uncultured Eubacteriales bacterium, assembly GCA_900318715.1. Lineage (GTDB taxonomy): Bacteria > Bacillota > Clostridia > Oscillospirales > Acutalibacteraceae > RUG420. The sequence goes on from ONLO01000083.1 coordinate 1,698, forward strand.
CATGCGCAGTTTCACGTAGTCCCGGCCCGCCAGGATGGCGTGGGCGTCCAGATCCTCACCGCGGACCGTAAGGAACGTGGCGTAGTATTCCAGCGGCTTGTACAGCTTGTACCAGGCCAGCCGGAGCGCAGCGCTGACGTAGGCCGCCGCATGGGCTTTCGGGAACATGTACTTAATCTTGAAGCACGAGTCAATGTACCACTGCGGGACCCCGTGGTCTTTCATGGCCTTGATGTGCTCGTCGGTCAGCTTCGCGGAGGCCTTGCCCTTCCGGACAATTTCCATAATTTTAAAGGCCATGTCCGGTTCCAGCCCGTAGTGCATGAGCCCGACCATAATGCTGTCCCGGGTCCCGATGACTTCGGAAATGGTGCTGGTGCCGTTGTGGATGAGCTCCTGGGCGTTGCCGAGCCAGACATCCGTGCCGTGGGACAGACCGGAAATCTGCAGGAGGTCCGAGAAATTCTTCGGTTTGCACTCCATGAGCATGCTGCGGACGAAGTCAGTGCCCATTTCCGGAATGGACAGGGTGCCGGTTTCGCAGTCAATGTCCTCGGCCGTTACGCCGAGCGGTTCCGGGCTGGTGAAGAGTTCATAGATCTTCGGGTCACAGATGTCCACGTCCATGACCGGAATGCCGGTCATGTCTTCCAGGTACTTGTACATGGTCGGAACATCGTGTCCGAGGTTGTCGAGTTTCAGGATGGTATCATGCAGGAAATGGAAGTCGAAGTGCGTCGTCTTCATGCCCTTGTCCGGGTCATCCGACGGATACTGCACGGCGGTGAAGTCCGAGACGTCGTAGGCATTCGGCACAACGACCATGCCGCCCGGGTGCTGGCCGGTGGTCCGTTTGACGCCGGTGCAGCCGCGGGTCAGACGGTCAATTTCCGCACTGTTGGCGGTGACGCCCTTCTCCTCCAGATACTTGCGGACGTAGCCGTAGGCCGTTTTGTCCGCCACGGTGGCAACCGTGCCGGCTTTGAACACATGGTCCTCGCCGAAGAGCTCAATGGTGTAGAGGTGGGCGCGGTTCTGGTATTCGCCGGAGAAGTTCAGGTCTATGTCGGGCGATTTATCTCCCTTGAATCCGAGGAACGTCTCAAAGGGAATGTCGTGGCCGTCCCGCCACATGGGCTTGCCGCACTTCGGGCAGTCCTTCGGCGGCAGGTCGTAGCCGGAGCCCACGGAACC
>ONLO01000050.1 GCA_900318715.1 uncultured Eubacteriales bacterium
GCCCGTCCGCTCATCTTCCTGGACTACATTGCCTGCGGCAAGAACTACCCGGAGCGCATTGCGGAAATAGTCTCCGGCGTGGCCGAGGGCTGCGTGCAGGCCGGGGCATCGCTCTCCGGCGGTGAGACGGCGGAAATGCCCGGTTTTTACCCGGAATCCGAGTACGACCTTGCCGGCTTCTCCGTGGGTATTGTGGACAAGTCGAAGATCCTCGACAGCACCACCATGCAGGAAGGCGATTTAGTCGTTGCTCTGCCTTCCAGCGGTGTCCACTCCAACGGGTTCTCCCTGGTCCGGAAGGTCTTCAACATTGAGCGCGCCAATCTCTATCTGCCCATTGAATCGTTGGGCGGCAAAGCGCTGGGCGAAACGCTCCTGACCCCGACCAAGATCTACGTCAAACCCATGCTGGAACTCTTCAAGCATGTGGACGTCCGCTCCGTGTCCCACATTACCGGCGGCGGATTCTACGAGAACATTCCGAGGTCCATTCCGGAAGGCTACTGCGCCAGGATCCGGAAGGCCGACGTGAAGGTCCTTCCCATCTTCAACCTCATCCAGTCCAACGGCGGCATCAGCGAACACGACATGTTCAACACCTATAACATGGGCGTCGGCATGACGGCGGTGGTCCCGGCCGACCAGGCGGACGAAGCCGTTGCCATCCTGCAGGACCAGGGCGAGGACGCCTACGTCATCGGCGAAATTGTGAAGACCGGCAACGCGGAGGAGAGAATAGACTTATGCTGAACAAAGCGAAAATTGCAGTCTTTGTGTCCGGAGGCGGCACCAATCTCCAGGCGCTCATTGACGCACAGGCCAGCGGCATTCTGCACAGCGGCGAAATTGCCGTCGTGGTGGCCTCCAAGCCGGGCGTGTACGCCCTGGAACGGGCAGCGGCTGCCGGTATTCCGGGCGTTGTCGTTTCCCGGAAAGAGTGTGAATCGCAAACGGAATTCGAGGAGAAACTCCTTAGTGTCATGGACGAGTACGGCATTGACCTCATTGTCCTGGCCGGGTTCCTGTCCATCCTCAGCGAGAACTTCACGAAGAAGTTCCCTCAACGTATTATCAACGTCCATCCGGCGCTCATCCCGAGCTTCTGCGGCGAAGGCTTCTACGGTCTGAAAGTCCATAAGGCCGCGCTGGATTACGGCGTGAAAGTGACCGGCGCCACTGTGCACTACGTCAACGAAGTGCCGGACGGCGGCCAGATCATTTATCAGAAAGCAGTGGAAATTGAAGACGGAGACACTCCCGAAACCCTGCAGCGCAGAGTCATGGAGCAGGCCGAATGGATCCTTCTTCCCAAAGCTGCCGAGCTCGTCAGCAGCAAACTTGCAAAGGAGCAGTGCAAATGAGTATCTATGATGTCAAAACCATGGGCGAAACCATTAAAGGGAACCCCTACGTCGGACGCGGAATCGTCATCGGCAAAACGGCCGACGGCACGCGTGCTGCCGTTGCGTACTTCATTATGGGACGCAGCGAGAACAGCCGGAACCGGGTCTTCAAGGAAGACGGCAGCGAAGTCATCATCTTCCCGTTCGACGCCTCCAAAGTCGAAGATCCGTCCCTTATCATCTATTCTCCCATCAAGATGATTGGCAAGACCCTGATTGTGACCAACGGGGACCAGACCCAGACCATCTACGACTTCCTCAAAAACGGGGACACCTTTGAAGAGGCCCTGATGACCCGCTGCTTCGAGCCGGACGGCCCGAACTGGACACCGCGGATCAGCGGCATTGTCTGCAACGGGGACCATGGATACCGTTACAAGCTCAGCATCCTCAAGAGCGCGGACGCGGACGGCACTGCCTGCAACCGCTACACCTTTACGTATGAGCCCCTCGACGGCCTCGGACATTTCATCCACACCTATGTGACGGACGGCAACCCCATTCCCACGTTCCAGGGCGAGCCGGAGCGCGTCTCCATTCCGGACGACATTGACGAATTCTTCCAGGACATCTGGAACAACCTGGATGAGCAGAACAAGATTTCCCTTTATGTCCGCTACATTGACCTTACGACCGGTGAAACGGAAAACCGGATGGTCAACAAAAACGTCTGAGAGCACGGAGGTACTGACAATGAAAGAATTTGAACTGAAATACGGCTGCAACCCGAACCAGAAGCCCGCAAAAATCTACATGAAAGACGGCAGCGACCTGCCCATTACCATTCTCAACGGCCGTCCCGGCTTCATCAACTTCCTGGATGCGTTCAACAGCTGGCAGCTGGTCAAGGAGATCAAGGCTGCTCTCGGCGTTCCGGCCGCCACGTCCTTCAAACACGTCAGCCCGACGTCCGCCGCCATTGGCCTGCCCATGAGCGCGGAACTCAAGAAGGCCTGCTTCGTGGACGACATTGAAGGCCTGGACGAAAGCCCCATTGCAACGGCTTATGCCCGCGCCCGCGGCACCGACCGCATGTCTTCCTTCGGCGACTGGATTGCCCTCTCGGACGAGTGCGACCTGACCACCGCCACCATTATTAAGCGTGAAGTCTCCGACGGCATTATTGCACCGTCGTATTCGCCGGAAGCTCTGGAGCTCCTGAAGACCAAGAAGAAGGGCAACTACAACATTGTTCAGATTGACCCGGACTACGTTCCGGCTGAGCAGGAAATGAAGGACGTTTTCGGCGTAACCTTCGAGCAGGGCCACAACAACTGCAAGATTGACGCAGACTGTCTGACCAACGTGGTCACGGAGAAGGGCCTGCCGGAAGAGGCCAAACGGGACCTCATCATTTCCCTGATTACCCTGAAGTATACGCAGTCCAACTCGGTCTGCTTCGTCAAGGACGGCCAGGCCATCGGCGTCGGCGCCGGCCAGCAGAGCCGCATCCACTGCACGCGTCTGGCGGGCAGCAAGGCCGACCTCTGGCTGCTGCGCCAGAGCCCGAAAGTCCTGAACCTCCCGTTCAAAGAGGAAGTGGGACGCCCGGAGCGCGACAACGCCATTGACATCTACCTGTCCGAGTGGGACAGCAACGTCCTGGCGGACGGCAAATGGCAGACGCTGTTCACCGAGCAGCCGAGCAAGTACACGGCCGAAGAAAAGCGCGCCTATCTGGACACCATGACCGGCGTCTGCGTCGGCTCCGACGCGTTCTTCCCGTTCCCGGACAACATTGAGCGCGCCCATCTTTCCGGCGTGTCCTATGTGGCACAGCCGGGCGGCTCCGTGCGGGACGACCTGGTCATTGAGGCCTGCAACGAATTCGGAATGTCCATGGTCTTCACCGGCCAGCGGCTGTTCCACCACTAATCCGAACCAAAACAAATACGAGTAAGAGGAGAGAGTCCTTATGAAAATTATGGTCGTTGGCGGCGGCGGACGCGAACACGCCCTCATTGCCGGCATCAAGCAGAATCCTGACGTTACCGAAATCTTTGCGCTTCCGGGAAACGGCGGCATTGCGGCCGATGCCACGTGCGTGCCCATTGGCGCCACGGACATTGACGCCGTGGTGGACTTTGCCGTGAAGGAAGGCATTGACTTTGCCGTGGTGGCGCCGGATGACCCGCTGGTTCTCGGCTGCGTGGATGCCCTGGAGGCCCAAGGAATTCCGTGCTTCGGCCCGGAGGCCAAGGCGGCCATTATTGAGGGCTCCAAGATCTTCTCGAAGAACCTCATGAAGAAATACAACATTCCTACCGCGGGCTATGACGTCTTCACGGATCTGGACGAGGCTCTGGCGTTTGTGAAAACGGCGCCGCTTCCGACGGTCATCAAAGCGGACGGCCTGGCCCTCGGCAAAGGTGTTGTCATTGCGGAGACCCACGAAGATGCCGAAGCCGCGGTCCGTTCCATGATGGCGGACCGGAAGTTCGGCGACAGCGGATCCCGCATTGTTGTGGAGGAGTTCCTGACCGGTCCGGAAGTCTCTGTGCTGAGCTTTACGGACGGCCATGTCGTGGTCCCCATGATTTCCTCCATGGACCACAAACGTGCCCTGGACGGCGACAAGGGCCTCAACACGGGCGGCATGGGCACCATTGCCCCGAACCCGTACTACACGGATGCCATTGCGGCGGAGTGCATGGAGACCATCTTCAAGCCGACCATTGAGGCCATGAAGGCCGAGGGACGGACCTTCAAGGGCTGCCTTTACTTCGGCCTGATGATTACCGAAAAGGGTCCGAAAGTCATTGAGTACAACTGCCGCTTCGGCGACCCGGAGGCACAGGTCGTCCTGCCGCTTCTGAAGACGGACCTCCTGACCATTCTGCGGGCCGTCCGGAACGAGACGCTTTCGGATGTGAACGTCGAATGGTACGACGACAACGCCTGCTGCGTCATTATGGCGTCCGAAGGCTACCCGGCCTCCTATGAGAAGGGCTATGAAATGACCCTTCCGGAGGACCGCACCGGCATTTACGTGGCCGGCGCCAAGCTGGAAAACGGCAAGCTCCTGACCAACGGCGGACGCGTTCTGGGCGTGACCCGGCGCGGCGCTACCCTGCAGGAGGCCATTGGCAATGCGTACAAGGCTGTGGAGACCATCCACTTCGGCAACGCCTACTACCGCCATGACATCGGCGCCAAGGCCCTGAAAGCCTGACGGCATTTCCGGCAGACGAAGACCAAACCAACTTAAGGAGGACAACCTTCGTGGTATACCGCATCTTTGTTGAAAAGAAACCGGAGCTTGCCTATGAGGCTCGCTCGCTCAAAAAGGATATGGAAGGACTGCTCGGCATTTCCGGTGTCACGGGCGTGCGGCTCATCAACCGCTACGACGTGGAGGGCCTGGACAAAGAGACCTTTGACTACGCCTGCCGGACCATCCTGTCCGAGCCGCAGCTGGATCTGGTATCGGAGACGCTCGACACGGACTATGACCGCGTCTTTGCGGTGGAGTACCTGCCGGGACAGTTTGACCAGCGCGCCTCCAGTGCGGAGGAGTGCATCCAGCTCATGACGAAAGGGGACCGTCCCACGGTCCGCTCGGCCAAAGTCTTCCTGTTAAAGGGCAGCCTTTCGGACGAGGACCTGGCCAAAGTGCAGAAGTACGTGGTCAATCCGGTGGAGGCACGCCTTGCTTCCATGGAACTTCCGGAGACCCTTGCCATGAAGATGGATCTTCCGGAGACCGTGGAAACGCTGACCGGCTTCAATGCGAAGAGCCGGGACGAACTGGCCGGGGTCATTAAAGACATGGGGCTTGCCATGGACCTCGACGACATCCTGTTTTGCCAGGAATACTTCCGCTCCGAGGACCGGGACCCGACCATTACGGAAATCCGGATGATTGACACCTACTGGTCCGACCACTGCCGGCATACCACATTTCTCACTACCATTGACAAGGTGACGTTCGAGGACGAGTTCCTGAATGACGCCTGGGCCGACTACTGCGCCGCACGCAGCTCCATCGGCCGCACCAAGCCCTTCAACCTGATGGACATTGGCACCATTGCCGCCAAAGTTCTGAAGGCGCAGGGGAAACTGAACAAACTCGACGAGTCGGAGGAAATCAACGCCTGCACCGTCAAGATGACCATTGGCCACGACGGCAAGGACGAAGACTGGCTCCTGCTCTTTAAGAATGAGACTCATAACCACCCGACGGAAATTGAGCCCTTCGGCGGCGCGGCCACCTGCATTGGCGGTGCCATCCGTGACCCGCTGTCCGGCCGTTCTTACGTCTATGCGGCCATGCGCGTCACCGGCGCGGCGGATCCGCTGAAGCCCTACAGCGAAACCATGGAGGGCAAGCTCCCGCAGCGCACGCTGGTGACCACGGCGGCCAACGGCTACAGCTCTTACGGCAACCAGATCGGTCTTGCCACCGGCATTGTGGACGAGCTCTACCACCCCGGCTATGCCGCCAAGCGGATGGAGATCGGCGCGGTCATCGCAGC
>ONLO01000036.1 GCA_900318715.1 uncultured Eubacteriales bacterium
ACGTCACAATCCTTCGGATTGGGACGCGGCACCGCTGCCGCCGCTACGCCCTTTTTACCGAGTTATATTCGTTTTGAGACAGCCCCTATCTGTTGCGGCGGCAGCCTTATGCCAATTCTCCCAGCATCTGAGCGGGGTTTTCGGCGGCCTTGACCTTGTCAAAGGCGCGGACGATCACGCCGTTTTCATCGATGAGATACGTGGTGCGGACCACGCCCATGGAGACCTTGCCGTAGTTCTTCTTTTCCTTCCAGACATCGTACAGCTGCAGGACCTCCTTCTCCGGGTCCGCAAGCAGCGTGAACGGCAAATTGAACTTCTCCTTGAAGTTCTTATGGGACTGCACCGAGTCCTTGGAGACCCCGAGGACCACAGCGCCGTTTTCCTGGATCTGCGGATACCGCTCCGCAAAGCCGCAGGCCTGCTTCGTGCAGCCGGACGTGTTGTCCTTCGGGTAGAAATACAGGATGACGCGCTGTCCTCTGTAGTCGGACAGGGAGTGTTCCACACCGTCCTGGTCGGGCAGCGTGAAGTCCGGTGCTTTGGTGCCGATTTCTAACATTTATATTCCTCCAGTCGCTGTTTCAGCAGCTCGTAACGGAGCCGCTTTTCTTCTTTGGCAAAGTGGACCTCCCGGAACTGTTCCGGCCTGCCCTCGTAGACGAGCGTTTCACTGCCGAACTGCTCGCTGGTAATGTCGAAGACGCAGTCCCCGACCTGGTTGAAACAGTGGAAGTTCCCGCCGTCCCGCGGGACGCCGAGGACCTTGCCGCCGTAGATGTCCTGCACCAGAAATGCCGTAATGGAACACTGGCCCCAGGACGGATGCCGGTCCGGCCAGACGTCCCGCATGCGCGGCGCACAGGTGTCCGCCTGCCACAGCGTCATCAGGATGTCATAGAGCTGCCGCGGCGTTCCGACCCAGGCGTAGTCCGGGTTCACCGGCAGCACATCGGCGGTCTCCCAGCCATAAAATGAGTACTTCACAGCGCTTCTCCTTACAGGCGGAAGAGCACCGTGGTGCCCTCGTCAATGAGCCTGGCGAACTTCTCGCCGTCCTCCTTGTCCCCGACAATGGTGCCGTAGTGCGTCGGAATGACGGCCTCGGGGGCAATTTCGTTGACCAGCTCGGCCGCCTCGGCGTAGTTCATGGTGTAGTATCCGCCGATGGGCACCATGACAATATCCGCAGAGACTTGCTCCGCGTCGTCGGTGGCGTCGGTGTCGCCGGCTACGTAGAGGCGCAAATCGCCCAGGTAAAAGAGGTAACCCACCCAGCCATTGTCCTTCGGGTGGAAGTTCTTGTCCAGGTTGTAGGCGGGCACGGTCTCGAACTCCGCGCCGCACTCCTGGTACCACTGCTCCGGCTGCACGGCAAGACGCGGGTTCTCCGGCGCCAGCACCGCGGCCTTTTTGGCGGTGGATTCCGGGGTCACCAGAAGGGTGCCCGGCTTTATGACATTGGCGATTGAGCTCTCGTCGTAATGGTCGCCATGGTCGTGGGTCACGAAGATGTAATCGGCGTCGTTCACCGGCTTGGTGAGCTCAAACGGGTCCACGTAGTAGACCTTCCCGGCGTACTCGAACCGGATGCTGCTCTGGGTGTTGACGGTTATGCTGTCGAGCAATGCTTTCATGCTGTCCATAGAATCCTCCTTACGGTTTTTATCACTCATTTTATCGCTCATGATTGTGAGCGATAAATGTAATATTCCTTTTTGTTCCAGGACGTCATAGAGGTTCGCTCCTATTATAACCTATTTCCCATCCGAAAAATACAGGAACCGGATGTCCTGAACGGGCATCCGGGAACTGAAGGACAACACGAAGCGGAATGCCGGAAATAAGGCTCAGCGTCGGGTTGTCGGTAACGCCGGGACGAAGTCGACCACCAATAAGACTCTGGGGTCAATTTGCCGGATGGCCGCAGGACCATAATAGGAATTCAGCCCGAGGAGCAGTTTGTACCCGAGCTCTTCCCATGGGAGCAGTTTTTTGATATGAAAAAGACCGCCCGCAGGCGGTCTTTTCGTATTCGTTCCTTATTCTTTCCCAATCATCTCTTTGGGTGGCGGGGCGGCAGATGTTGCCGTGGCAGATAAAAAGTATCTTGATCATCGGTCTTCTCACTTTGCTGCCCTTCGGGTTCTGCTGCGGTAACACAGAGCCGAAGGAAGATTGGAGACAAAGGCAATTCCGGCGCGGGCATAGAACCGGACATTGACGGCTATAACACTGCGAAGCAGCTTGCGCTTTTCGTACTGCGTCTGCGCAGAACGGAGCTGCTGCAGATGTTCTTCCCTGGAGATACCGAGCGCGGCATAGTATTCCTCAATAGCCGCCTGCGGATCCAGCTCCGCGTATGCAAACGCTTCCTCCCAGCCCGTTTCGGACACAACGCCCCGCAGCGGGTGAATAATGCGGCTGTGCCCTCCCTCGGGGCTGCGCGTCACGCCGGCATGAGAGCTGTGGTTCGCGTCCACAAGCACCACGCCGTTTTCCAGCGCGCAGTTCGTTCCGGCCCAGCGGTGATACTGCATCATGAGGTCCAGACCGCCGAGCCGCCGATCCATGCCCGGCCACGCCGTGGGCGAGAGAACAATTTCTGCGCCCTGCAGCTTCATTTGGCGCACCACTTCCGGGAACACCTTGTCATAGCAGATCAGCACGCCGATTTTGCCAATTGGGGTGTCGAACACCGGGCACTCCTCGCGGCTCGCCTCCAGCTGAAACACCTCGGTCCCGGCAGGGTTCTGCTTATGATACTTGCCAATATAGCCTTCCGGGCCAATCAGAACCGCGGAATTCCGGAAGCGGTTCTCTTTGTCCAGCTCCGACATGCTCCAGCACACATAAAGCCCCAGTTCCTTCGCCTTTTCAATCAGCTTCTGCACGCTCTCGCCTTCCGGCACGCGCTCCGCGTTTCCGTGGAAATAGTCGGCGAACTCCGGGCGCGGCCAAGCCATGCTGAGGTTTTCCGGCAGTCCGGTGAGACTGAGTTCCGGGAACAGCACCAACTTCGTTCCGCGCGCAGCGGACTCCTCCATAAACGACAAAAAGCGCGCAAGGTTCTGCTCCTTGTCCGCTTCCGCCG
>ONLO01000092.1 GCA_900318715.1 uncultured Eubacteriales bacterium
CGGAGAATGTCCCGTTCCCTCTGCCGGTTCAGGATGGGCAGATCATGGGCCTTTTTGTATGCCGCAATGTCGGTGCTGATTTCCATGCGTTTGAGGAACAGCTCCAGCATCTGGTCGTCAATCTGGTCAATCTGTTCGCGGTAATCGTTTAAATCCATACTTAGAATTTCCCTTCTGTCAGGAGCAGGTCGGTGAGGACGAGTGCGGTGACGGCTTCCACCACGGGAACGGCGCGGACGGCCACACAGGGGTCGTGCCGGCCCTTGACGATGAGTTCCGTTTCCTCCATGGTTTCAAGGTTTACGGTCTGCTGCGGTTTGCCAATGGAGGCGGTGGGTTTGAACGCCGCTCGGAAGACCACGGGCATGCCGTTGGCAATGCCGCCGTTGCAGCCGCCGCTGTTGTTCGTCGTCGTCTTGATGACGCCGTCGGAGACGGTGAACGGGTCGTTGTTCTCCGAGCCGCGGAGCTTCGTGCCGGCAAAGCCGCTGCCGAACTCCAGCCCCTTGACGGCCGGAATGCCGAAGAGGGCTTTGGCCAGCTGGTTCTCAATGCCGTCGAACATGGGGGAGCCCAGTCCGGCCGGCAGGCCGATGACCGCGCACTCAATGACCGCGCCCACGGAGTCGGCGTCCAGACGGGCCGCCTCAATGGCGTTCTTCATCTTCTCGCCGGCCGCCTCGTTGAGGACCGCGGGGTTCCGGCCCTGGACTTCGGCAAAGAGTTCCTTTGTCGGCTCCAGCGGGAACGCATCGTCCTCTACGTCGGCTACGGATTTCAGGTGTGCGCCGATGAAAATGCCGCGGCGCTCCAGCATCTGCAGGCAGATGCCGCCGGCAATGCAGAGCGGTGCGGTCAGCCGTCCGGAGAAGTGTCCGCCGCCGCGCATGTCCCGGGACGCGCCGTACTTGACAAACGCCGTGTAGTCCGCGTGGGACGGGCGGGGATTGGTCCGAAGGTTGTCGTAGTCGTTGCTGTGCTGGTCCTTGTTGCGAATAATGGCGGACAGCGGGAACCCGGTGGTCCTGCCGTCCTTGAGGCCGGCTAAGAACTCCGGTTCATCCGTCTCATTGCGGCGCGTCGTCATGGGACCCTGTCCCGGACGGCGGCGGGCCAGGAACGCGTTCAGCGCATCCAGGTCCACGGCTTCCCCGGCGGGCAGCCCCTGCAGGACCACGCCGATGGCGGGGCCGTGAGACTCGCCGAAGACGGAGGTCTTGAGCGTGGTTCCGAATTCAGATGACATGGGCAGTTCCTCCTAACCGGTTGAAGTCGTCAAAAAATGATGGGTAAGACTTGCTGACCGCCTCGGCCCCTTCAATGGTGACCGGGCCGGACGTGCGCAGGGACGCCACGGCCGCCGCCATGACAATGCGGTGGTCGCGGAAGGCGTCCACGGTGCCGCCCGGAAGCGGGGCGCCGGCGGTGCCGGTGACCCGGAGGCCGTCCGGGGTCTCTTCGGCACGGGCGCCGAGGCTGCGGAGCAGGGTGCAGACCGCGGTGAGGCGGTCGCTCTCTTTTATTCGTAAGCGTTCACCGCCGGTGAAGGTGGTGACGCCGTCCGCGGTGGCGGCCACGACCGCCAGTATGGGCAGGAGATCCGGAATGTCCGTAAGGTCTATGGTCCGGTCTCCGTTCGTGTCCAGAAGCTGTAACAGTTCGGTAATCTTCTTGTCGCCCTGGGGCGATTCAGGATCCAGACCCGTGACGGTGACGCCGTCCGGGTGGCTGGTCAGGGCGCCGGCGGCCAGGAAGAAGGCCGCGTTGGACCAGTCGCCGTCCGCCCGGATGCGCCCGGGGGAGCGGTACTGCTGTCCGCCCGGAACCCGGTAGCCGCCGCAGCCCTCCGTATAGGGCTCGGAGACAATGCCGAAGCGGGACAGCGCGTGGCGCGTAACGTCCACGTACGAGGCGGACTGCAACGGGCTGGTGAGGGCAATGACGCTGTCCTCCGGCAGGAGCGGAAGCGCCAGCAGCAGACCCGTAATGTACTGGGAACTGATGTTGCCGGGGAGCCGGTAGGTCCCGGGGGTCAGCGTGCCGGAGAGCGTCAGCGGCAGATGGTCGTCCGTGGACGACACCCCGTGTTCCGCCATGGCGTCCAGCAGTTCCTTCACCGGGCGCTCCGGCAGGCGGCCGTGTCCCGTAAAGGACGGGGCCTCCGCCAGGGCCGCCGCCACCGGCAGCAGGAAGCGCAGCGTGGAGCCGCTCTCCCCGCAGTCCAGGACCGGGCGGTCCGGCACCACGGAACAGGGCTGGACCAGAAAGCTTCCGTTTTGGAATACCACGCTGGCGCCGAGCGCGTGCAAGGCGTCCGCCGTGGCCTTCATGTCCTCCGACGGCGCCGTGTCCCCGAGTTCCACCATGACGGGGGCGTCCGACAGCGCCGCACTGATGAGCAGGCGGTGCACGTCAGACTTGGACGCAATGGCAGACAGGGTCCCGTGCAGGGCAGCGGGTTCCAGTACGGCTTTCATGGGCTCTCCTTTTTGTGCATGCGCGGCTCAGAGGCCGAGCGCAAAGATGTCTTCCAGTTTTTCCACCGGGGTGTCGTAGGTCATGCATTTGCCAAGGCACTCCGGAATAATAAGGGCAATGGTCTTGCCCGTGCGTTTCTTGTCGGACAGGGCAACGTCCGCCAGCTGTGCGGCCGTAAAGGCCGTGCCGGTCGGCAGGTGGTTCTTCTCCAGAATAATCTGGAGCTTTTCCGCGGTAGCCGGCTCGGTAATGCGGAGTTCTTCCCCGGCTTTGGCAATGAGGACCATGCCGATGGCCACCGCATGGCCGTGCATTATGGTGTAGTTGCTGAGCTGTTCAATGGCATGGCCCATGGTGTGGCCGAGGTTTAAGTACCGGCGCAGGCCGGTGTCGAACTCGTCCTGCAGCACGTAGGCGGCCTTAATGCGGACGCTCTCCGCAATAATGTCCCGCACCTGCGCTTTCGGGTCTTCGCCGCCGCAGATGTCCAGAAGCTCCGGGCTCTGCAGCACGCCGTATTTAATGCACTCCGCCATGCCGTCGTCAAAGACGTCGTCGGGCAGGGTGTTCAGGGTTTCAATGTCACAGAAGACGGCCAGCGGCTGCTTGAA
>ONLO01000062.1 GCA_900318715.1 uncultured Eubacteriales bacterium
CTCTATTATTTAATAATCCCCCGTAAATGGGTTGCCAAAAGGTGCTCTTTTTACGGGGGAAAGTGAAAAAGAGCAGCTTTTTACGGCTGCTCTTTCGAATTTAGTTGTTTTGTCAGTTGAGTTGTGTTCAGTTGCTTGTGCTTCAGCGAAATCAGAACTTCTGGACGGTTTCGTCAATGAAGGCGGAGGCGGCAGCCATGCAGTCGCGGGCGCACTTCAGGAAGGACAGGATCTGATAGTCATGCAGGGACAGCAGAGCTTCGCTGTTGTAGCGGACGTAGTTCTTGCCGAGGTCGGCCAGACGCATCTGGAAGAGGTCGGACTGACCGTGGGTCATGACGTCGTTCTTGCCGGAAATGATCATGGCACGCGGATACTTTTCGGTAACGAACGGAATGGGGTTCGTGAACTTGTAAGAGGGGTCGTTCTCCGGGTCTTTGCGGCCCATGAGGTCACGAAGCATGGTGCGTGCAATGGGGATCTTCTTCATGTCAAAGCCCCAGAACGTATCCAGGTTGTAGAAACCGCAGAACTGCAGGGAGCCTTTCAGTTTGAAGGGCATTTCCTCCGGCAGTCCGAGGATCTTGGCATACTCGGGGTTGGAGTTGAACGTGGCACCGACCGCGGCCAGGTGCGAACCGGCGGAGTCGCCGCTGATGAACACGTTTTTGAGGTCCAGGTTGTACTTGTCCGCATTGGCGGCAATCCACTTCATGGCAGCATAGATATGATGCGCCTGCACCGGCCACAGATACTCTTTGCCGTGGGACTTTTTCGGGTCGTTCTTCTCAAAGAACGGGTTGGCCTTCTCCGGCATACCGTAGTTGATGTTAACGACGAAGCAGCCGCCGTCAGCAAACTGCTTGCACATGCCGATGCTGTTCATCTTGTCGCCGATGATCCAGCCGCCGCCGTGGACGTTCAGGACGACCGGGTACTTGTCATACTTTTTGCTGTCCGGGTTCCAGAGCAGGTCCATGGTGCAGACGACCGGGTTGGACTCGTCGTAGACAAGGTCCGTTTCAATTTTGACCGCCGGATAGTTCATGTTGTTGACAAGGCTGTCCTTAGCCCAGTTATCAATGTCGAAAATAAAACCAAGGATTGCAGATTCAATAGACATTTCAAAACCTCCTAAGAATTGTACGTCACGGTTTTTTACACATTAATTTTAGTAGACCACGTTCCAAAAATCAACATTACGTAGATGGTCACATTCACCGAAATTTTTCGGACTTGCCGGCTTTTTTCCGACGGCCTGACATTTTTGACTCCGGTTCCTTGTAATGGGAAGCCCTTTGCGTTATACTAACTCCGCTTATAATAAATTATTATCTCTATAAGTCCGCCTGATTCGCGCAAAGCTCAGGAGTTGAGAAGTGCAAGAAGCAGAACAGCTCAGGAGTTGGAAAGCTCAGGAACTGAGCGGCGGGCGGCGTCATTTTTTCGGAAGGTTTGGATTATTTCATGAACAAAACTCTCACCAAGAAAGCGTTCAAAGACGACCTTGTTTCAAAGCTCGGCCACATTTTCGGCGTGACGCCGGAAGAGGCCACCGATGAGCAGTACTACAAGGCCATTGCCATTCTGTGCAAGGACATTCTGGCGCAGAAAAACTACGACTTCCGGCACAGACTGCACCGGGACCCCAAGGCCAAGCAGACCTATTATCTCTGCATGGAATTCCTGCTCGGGCGATCCCTCAAGAATAATCTCTACAACCTCGGCCTGACCGACGTGGTCCGCGAAGGGCTCAAGGATTTCGGCATTAAGCTGGAGTCCCTCTATGAGTGCGAACCGGATGCCGGTCTCGGCAACGGCGGCCTCGGCCGTCTGGCCGCCTGCTACCTGGACGGTCTGGCCACCGGCGCCTACCCGTCCATGGGCTACGGCATTATGTACGAGTACGGCATTTTCAAACAGAAGATTATTGACGGCTGGCAGACCGAGCTTCCGGATTTCTGGCTGCCGGGCGGCGACGTCTGGTTCAACGCCAAGCCCGACGAAATGGCAGTCGTCAAATTTGGCGGCACCATGGAGAGCAACTGGAGCGACGGCTACTACACGTCGACCATGGAGGGCGAGACCTCGGTCAACGCCATCCCCTATGATATGTACATTTCCGGCAAGGACTCCGACGGCATTGCCATCCTGCGCCTCTGGAAGGCCCAGGCCCCTGGCTTCGACATGAGCCTCTTCAACCAGGGCGACTACATCCGTGCGGTGGAGAAGCAGGCCATGGCCGAGGCCATCTGCAAGGTCCTCTACCCGGCGGACAACCATCCCGAAGGCAAAATGCTGCGGCTCCGCCAGCAGTATTTCCTGGTGTCCGCGTCCATTCAGGACATTATGCAGCGGTATCTCCGCCACAACAAGAAACTGGATGACATTCCGAACAAGATGGCCATCCATGTCAACGACACGCATCCGACGCTCGGCATTCC
>ONLO01000021.1 GCA_900318715.1 uncultured Eubacteriales bacterium
CAGGCCGAACAGCTGAACAAGCCGACGAAGCTCCTCGAGACCATTGAGCACTCGCGGCTTCCGGCCAGCGCGGTCTTCCCGCGGGACGGTCTGGTGGCCCTGCAGGGCGTGGAGGGTTCGTACAGCCAGGAAGCGGCCGAGCGCCTCTTCCCGCGCGGCGACCTCCGCTTCAAGACCACCTTTGCCGACGTCTTTGACGCGGTGGAGAACGAGGAGGTCCAGTACGGCATTGTCCCCATTGAGAACTCCTCCTACGGCTCGGTCCGGGACGTCTATTCCCTCCTCCAGGAGCGCGACGTCCACATTACGCGCGCGGTGCGCATCAACGTCCGCCACGAACTGCTGGCGGCGCCGGGCACCAAGCTGCGTAACATCAAAGAAATCATTTCGCACGACCAGGCCATTGGCCAGTGCGACAAATACTTAAAGTCCCTCGGCCCGGACGTGAAGATTACCAAAGCCGTGAACACGGCCATGGCAGCAAAACTGGTGGCGGAAGCGGACCGGACGGATCTGGCAGCCATTGCATCGCACGAAGCAGGACAGGTCTACGGACTCAAGTCCTTAAAGAGCGACATTATGGACAGCGAAAACAACTACACCCGGTTCATTGTCATCCGCAAGGAGCCGGCGGTGTACCCGGGGGCGCAGCGCATCAGCCTGATCCTCTCCACGGAGCACCGGGCAGGCGCCCTCTATGACGTCATTGCGGCCGTCACGGCCAACGACATCAACATGGTCAAGCTGGAGAGCGTGCCCATTGTCGGCACGGACTTCGAGTTCGGCTTCTTCATTGACCTCGAGGCCTCGGTCTGGGAGCCGAACGTGCTCGGTCTCCTGGCCTACCTGGAGCGCACGACCGACTTCTTCAAGTACCTCGGCAACTACCCCGAATTCTAAGGAGCATTTATGTCTGAGAAATTCTACGGGCTCCTCGGCCGCACGCTGGGGCACAGCTACTCGCCCGAAATCCATGCGCTGCTCGGCAACCCGGACTACCGGCTCTTCCCGCGCGAGCCGGAGGAACTGGCCGGACTGGTGCAGTCGGCGGACCTCGGCGGGCTGAACGTGACCATTCCGTACAAGAAGGACGTCATTCCCTTTTGCGATTCAATCTCCGACAATGTCCGCGAGATCGGCGCCGCCAACACGCTGGTGCGGCGCAACGGAACACTGATGGCCTTCAATACGGATATGACCGGCTTCCTGTCCATGGTACAGAGCGCCGGTATTGAGGCGGCCGGGCAGAAGTGCCTGGTGCTGGGCAGCGGCGGTGCCTCCCTGGCGGTCAAGGCCGCGTTGAAGCACCTCGGTGCCGCAGACATCATCA
Organism: uncultured Eubacteriales bacterium; assembly: GCA_900318715.1. Classification (GTDB taxonomy): domain Bacteria; phylum Bacillota; class Clostridia; order Oscillospirales; family Acutalibacteraceae; genus RUG420. The sequence continues at coordinate 1,331 of ONLO01000021.1, forward strand.
CCATTTCCCGCGGCGGCCCGGACAATTATGAAAATCTGGACCGGCACGCGGATGCCGGCATTCTGGTCAACACGACGCCGGTCGGCATGTTCCCGAACTGCCCCGCGTCCCCGGTGTCCCTGGACGGCTTCCCCGCCCTGCAGGGCGTCCTGGACGTGGTCTACAACCCGTCCCTCACCGGCCTCCTGCTGGAGGCGGAGGAACGCGGCATTCCGGGCGCCGGCGGACTGGTCATGCTGGTGGCCCAGGCCATTGCGGCCCATGAGCTGTTCTTCGGCCTGCGGGACGACGACCGCAAGCCGGTGGACGCGCTGAAAGCGGCTGAACTGACGCACAAGCTCCGGTGCAACGCCGAGAACATTATCCTCTGCGGCATGCCCGGCAGCGGCAAGTCCTCAGTGGCCTACGCCCTCTCCGACATGACCGGGCGCCCCGTCATTGACACGGACGAACAGATTGTGGAAATGGCCGGCAAAACCATTCCGGAAATTTTTGCCGAGGACGGCGAAGAGCGGTTCCGGAAACTGGAGACCAAAGTCATTGAGCTCGCCGGCAAACAGAGCGGCAACATCCTGTCCCTCGGCGGCGGCGCGGTCCTGTACAAACGGAACTACCCGCTGCTGCACCAGAACGGGCGCATCTACCGTCTTCTCCGGCCGCTGGAGCTCCTGGCCATGGACGGCCGCCCGCTGTCCAAAGACCTGCCCACCCTCCGGCGCATGGCTTCCGAACGGGAGCCGTATTATGACTTCTTCTCCGACATGGACGTGGACAACACTGGCACCGTGGAGGAAACCGCCGAGAAAATCTTTCTGGACTTCACCCGTTTTTGAGTGACAAAGATACACAAATTCCTACTAAACGTGTATGCAAAAGAAAAGAATGCATACACGTTATTTCCTGCTAATAGTTAGCTGTAGCTAACTATTAAAAGTGCCGTTTTTCGCGTAACTACAACGTTTTTTAACACTAAAAAATAATTTTGAAAAGGCTTGATTTTTGAAACGCGTTTGCTAAAATGAAGTTAGTCTAAAACAAGGAGGTTTGACTATGGCTTACAGAATTACGGACGATTGTCTTGCTTGTGGTTCCTGCAAGGATGGCTGCCCGGTAGACGCTATCTCCGAGGGCGACATCTACAAGATTGATCCGGATACCTGCATTGAGTGCGGCGCTTGCGCCGATCAGTGCCCGGCCGGTGCCATTGTGCTCGACTAATTATTTAGAAAAGAATCAAAGCCCCGTACGAAAGTACGGGGCTTTGTGTTACAATAAATTGATTTTACGACGTGCCGGAGGTGAACCCATGGCTGCACTGGAACTGCTCGGCGGCGGCATTGAACTCGTCGTGTCCCCGGACCACGGGTTCGGGACCGACGCCTTCCTGCTGGCCGACTTTGCCGACCCGAAGAAAACGGACCTGGTCTGTGACCTCGGCACCGGCTGCGGCATTATTCCCCTGCTCCTGCGCCGCAACGGTGTCACCGGGGACCTCTACGGCGTGGACATTCAGGAAGCGGCCATTGCCCAGTTCACCGAAAGCGTGGCGCGCAACACAGAAAAGTTCCCGGACGGGGGCTTTGACCGGGTCTATCCGGTGCTGGCTGACTTAAAGACGTTAGCGGACGGCGCGGCGGCGGACCTTCCGGTCCCCCTTCCCTTCGGCCGCTTCAAGACGGTCATTATGAATCCGCCGTATAAGATGTCCGGTGCCGGCATCCTCTCGGAGACCGCGGCGGACCAGATTGCCCGACACGAGACCGAATGCACCATTGAAGACGTCTCAGCGGCCGCCTCCCGGCTTTTGAACTTCGGAGGAAAACTGGCCATCTGCCAGCGGCCGGAGCGCCTCACGGACTGCATGTCGGCCTTCCGGGCGCACGGCATTGAGCCGAAGCGCCTGCGGTTCGTCCAGAAGCAGCCGGATACCGCGCCCTGGCTGTTCCTGCTTTCGGGCACACTCGGCGGAAAACCCTGGCTGCAGGTGGACCCTCCGCTCTTCATCCAGAGCCCGGACGGGTCCGACTCCGACGAGCTGAAACGCATCCTCGGCTCCTACACCAATGAAGTCAAAGAACAGGAGAAGCAACATGAGTAATGCAACCGGACTGCTTTCCGTCCTCGGCACGCCCATCGGCAACCTCGGGGACCTCTCCCCGCGCGCCGTGGAGACGCTGGCGGCCTGTGACTTCATTGCGGCCGAAGACACCCGGGTAACGCGCAAGCTCCTGACCCATTTTGACCTCCGCAAACCGCTGGTCAGTTACCATGAACACAACAAGACGGAGGCCGGTCCGCAGATCCTGGACCGCCTGCTGGCCGGCGAACACGGTGTGCTGTGCACGGACGCCGGCATGCCCGCCATCTCGGACCCCGGACAGGACCTGGTGGCGCTCTGCCATGAGCACGGCGTCCCTGTGGAGTCCGTCCCCGGACCCACGGCCTTTGCCACGGCGCTGGCCCTCTCCGGCATGGACTCCCGCCGCTTCCTGTTCGAGGGCTTCCTGGCCGTCGACAAAAAGCTGCGGAACGAACAGCTGGACTTTCTGAAGGGCCTCCCCTGCACCATCATCCTGTACGAGGCGCCGCACAAGCTGTCCGGCACCCTGCGGGACCTGCTGGCCGCTCTCGGGGACCGGAAGCTCGTCATTGTACGGGAACTCACCAAAATCCATGAGGAAGTCCTCCGCACCACGCTGGCGGACGCCGTGGAAGCCTACCCGAACAACGACCTCAAGGGCGAGCTCGTCCTCCTGCTGGAGGGCACCAGCAAAACGGCGGAAGAGCTGTCCATGGAAGAGGCTGTGGATCTGGCAAAAGAGTACATAACGGCCGGCATGTCCCAAAACGAAGCCGCCAAACTGGCGGCCAAACAGACCGGCTTCAAAAAGGGCGACCTCTACAA
>ONLO01000102.1 GCA_900318715.1 uncultured Eubacteriales bacterium
AGACTCCAGACGGAGGCCGCCACCATGACACCGGCGGCAAACCCGGCCAGGGCGCGGCGGACCATTTGGCTGAGCTCATGGCGCATGAACAACACCATGGACGAGCCCAGAGCCGTCCCCAGGAACGGGATCAACAGCCCTTCCAGAACGGTTGCGTTGAACATGACAGAAGCTCCCTTCTTCAGAACGCCGGGAACTGGTCCGCAAACCAGACATCCGGGACCGTGAACGTCCGGCCGTCCAGATAGGACAGGATGCCGGCTTCGGTGGAAAAGTCAAAATGGATTTTATACGAATACAGGAACTGCTTTTTGTAGCCGCCCTGTTTTTTGTTCTGTGCGTTCGTACCGTACTTGCCGTCCCCCAGCAGCGGGCAGCCGATGCTGGCAAAGTGGGCGCGAATCTGGTGCGTCCGGCCGGTCAGAAGATCGACTTCCAGAAGGCTCAGGCCCTTTTCGCTCCGGAGCGTCCGGTACTTCGTGCGGATTTCCCGCGCGCCCGGTGACGGACGGTCCGACACAAACACCTTGTTTTTGGACTCGTTCTTGGTCAGGTACCCGGTGAGGGTCCCCTCCTCCGGCTCGGGCTTGCCGTGCACCACGCAGAGGTAGTACTTGTGCAGTTCCCGGTCCTTCATCTTCTGGTTGAGGATGCGGAGGCTCTCCGCGTTCTTGGCCGCCAGCACAATACCGCCGGTGTTGCGGTCAATGCGGTTGACCAGGCTCGGCGTAAAGGACTGTTCCTCCGCCGGGTCGTACGCGCCCTTTTCATAGAGATACCGCTTGACGCGGCCAATGAGCGTGTCCACGTACTCGCTGTCATCCGGATGGGACAGCAGCCCCACGGGCTTGTCCAGCACCATAAGGTTCTCATCCTCGAAGAGGATCCGGAGCTGCTTCCCCGCATGGAGGAAGTCGTACTGCGGCTCCGGCTGTTCGAAGAATTCGTCGTTGATATAGAGGTCCAGTATATCGCCCGGGTTCAGACGGGTGGATATTTCTGCCCGTTTCCCGTTGACCTTGATCCGCTTCTTGCGGATGTATTTGTACAGCAGGGACTGCGGCAGGTTCGGCAGCGCCTTGGTCAGAAACTTGTCGAGCCGCTGGCCGGCGTCATTCGGTTCAATGGTCAGTGTCTTCATGTTCCATCACCTTGACGCGGACCTGGTCAATCTTGCGCTCGTCGCAGAGCAGGACCGTAAACTGCAGATTCCGGTAGCGGACGGTGTCCCCGCGGGACGGGATCTCGCCGAACTGCTCCAGCAGCCAGCCGCCGACCGTATTGGACTCGGACTCCGGTTCGCCGAGGCCGAACCGCTCAAACATCTTGTCCAGTTCGCAGGTGCAGCGGACAATGTAGTCCATGCGCCCGGTCTTGACAATTTCCTTCTCCACTTCGTCGTGCTCGTCGTAGATTTCGCCGACAAGCTCCTCGAGGATGTCCTCCATGGTAATGAGGCCGTCCGTGCCGCCGAATTCGTCCGCCACAATGGCCAGGTGCGTCTGCTTCTGCTGCAGCTTTTCCAGCACCTTGGAAATTTTCATGGTGGGCGGCAGGAAGATGACCGGATTCAGGATGTCGGCCACCGTCTTGTCCCCGAACCAGACTTCGTCGTAGAAGTCCTTCAAGTGGATGAAGCCGATGATATCGTCAATATTTTCGTCGTAGAGCGGAATGCGGGAGTAGTCGTATTCCCGGAAGGTCTCCATGATTTCCTGTTTGCGCGCCTTGAGCGGCAGGGCCACAATGTCCACGCGCGGGGTGAAGATTTCGGAGACCGGCGTGTCGTTGAATTCGAGCACGCTGTGGATGAGCTCGGTGTCCTCGCGGTCAATGCCGCCGCCGCTTTCGGCCTCGTCGACCATGGTGAGGAACTCCCCTTCCGTCACCTCGTCCTGGTTCTGGACTTTAAAGACCCTGGCCAGGAACCCGGTCCACCAGGAAAACAGCTTGTTCAGCGGGGTCAGGAGGACCATGAGGCCGCGGACCGGCGACACCATGGTCATGGCGAACGACTCCGGCCGCTCCTTGGCAATGCTCTTCGGCGAAACTTCCCCGAAGATGAGGATGACGACCGTCAGGACGAGGGTGGCCCAGGTGGCGCCGATGTCTCCCATGGCGCGCACGAACAGCACCGTGGCAATGGCGGATGCACCAATGTTGACCACGTTGTTGCCGATGAGGATGGTGGACAGGAACTCGTCGTAGCGGTCCACCATGTCCAGAACCTTCTGGGCGCGGCGGTTGCCGTCCTGGGCAAGGCTCTTCAGACGGATGGAATTGCAGGATGAGAACGCCGTCTCCGTGGCCGAAAAGATTCCGGACAGGATAATGCAGACGCATAAAAGGACCAGCAGGCCGGTGGTACTCATACTTCGTTGTTCACTCCAAAACTATAGTTTTCTGTTATGACCAGCAGCACGACCATATAAAAGGCGTACAGCGGGGAAAAAATGCCGGGATTGACGAGGGACATGAGCTCGAGGCCAATGAAGGACCAGAGCACGGACCGGGCAAAGAGCGACGTCCGGGACGTCATGAGTTTCACCCGGGCGATGAACTGGTACCCGTAGGTTGCCACGCCCAACAGTCCGAAGCTTCCGATGATCTGCGGAATGGAAGAATGGTAATAACACAGGACGCCTTCGGCGTTGTGGTGGATGTCACTGTTGCCCATGTATCCGAGGCCCATGCCGAAGACCGGGTTGGTCAGGAAGTCCTGCACGGACCGTTTCCAGTGCTCCAGGCGGATGGTGTTTTCGCCGGACTCCATGGTGAAGCGGCCAAGCGTGTAGCTTAAGAACGGCAGCAGCTTCGGCAGGAACACCAGCAGGACAAGGACCCCGGCCGCTACGACCCCGAGCAGCAGCTTGCGGTGCCGCTTGTCGGCAATGCCGAAGTAGATGAGCAGCGCCACGAATTCAATGCCGCCCATGAGCAGGCCCGCGCGGGAGCCCGTCAGCACCAGCGTCAGCGCGCTGATGAGGCTGAAGAAGTAATACTTGAAGTGCTTGCTGCCCATGTAGAACGTAAAGGGCATGGCCATCATCAGCATGGTGCTGGCATTGTTCCGCCACTGGAACGGCAGGATGCCGGGGTTGGCGGAGAAGACGTCAAAGTGTTCCAGATAGTACTCCAGGACCGCCAGGAACAGGAACAGCGTCAGCATACAGCACATTTTGGACAGCCGCACGTCCATTTGGTCCGTGTAGTTCTGCCCCGGGCGGATCTTGCGGCCGAGCTCCCAGTAGAAGATGAGGAGCATGGGACCGAGGGCAAACATGTGGCCGATTGAGACGCCGGCGAAGTACTCCGCCGGGGCAATGCTGCCGAGTCCGCCGAGGAAGACCGTAAAGCAGATGAGGAGCATGGGGACTTTCAGTTTCCCCATGTGCGTCCCCTTCGGCGCCTTGTACAGAAAGAAGTGCAGGACCACGGCCACGACAAAAAAGATGTAGACGGGCAGGAACCGCATAATGGCGTCAAACGAGTTCTTGGCCTGGATGATGACAGCTGCCGTAATAAGAACCGGCATGAACATGCTGACCGGGTCGTCCGTGAGCAGCAGAACCAGGGCCCCGACGAAGATGGCCCCGACCAGCGCGTAGACATACTGGTTGGTAAACAGGGCCACGAGCGCCAGGACCATCAGGATCCAGCCGAACCAGTCGGACGCCAGAAAGCGCCGGACCGGCAGCAGTTTCGAGGTGTCAGACACCGCAAAGGCTTTGAACATGCTGTTCCTCCTGCCGTGTGCAGATGATTTCATGGAGGTATTATAACAAGAAATGTCATTATAATAAATGATTTTCCTATTTCTTAATATTCGGGCAAAAGATGGGGCGGATTCGGTGAAAGTGCTGAATCGCCCAGACAGAGTATAAGAAAAAGTGAAAAACCCTTGGTTTTCCTATTGACTAATTGAAAGAAACTACTATAATAGTTTTAGCACTCGAGAGAAATGAGTGCTAATGTTTTGCGAATCATTTTCAAATGGAGGAATAGATATGACCATTAAACCAGTTGCGGACCGCGTTCTCATTAAAACGGTCGAAGCCGAAGAAACCACCAAAGGCGGCATTATCCTTGCCGCTGCCGCGCAGGAAAAGCCGCAGATTGCCGAAGTCATTGCGGTAGGCCCCGGCGGCATGGTTGACGGCGTTGAAGTCGGCATGTTTCTGAAACCTGGCGACAAAGTCATTGTCGGCAAATACGCCGGTACGCAGGTCAAACTGGACGACGAGGAATACAGCATCGTCAAACAGTCTGATGTTCTTGCCATTGTTAAATAATAGAACTGGAGGAAACCCATTATGGCTAAAATGATTATTTACGGCGAAGAAGCCCGTAAGAACTTACAGAACGGTATTGACAAGCTGTCGGATACCGTCAAGATTACCCTCGGCCCGAAAGGCCGCAACGTTGTTCTCGACAAGAAATACGGCGGCCCGCTGATTACCAACGACGGTGTCACCATTGCCAAGGAAATTGAGCTCGACGAGCCCTTTGAGAACATGGGCGCCCAGCTGGTCAAGGAAGTTGCCACGAAGACCAACGACGTGGCTGGCGACGGTACCACCACTGCCACCCTCCTCGCCCAGGCTCTGGTGCGCGAAGGCATGAAGAACGTTGCCGCCGGCGCCAATCCCATGGTCGTCAAGAAAGGCATCAAACAGGCCGTGGAAGCTGCCATTGAGGCCGTCAAAGCCAACTCCAAACCGGTCAGCAGTTCCTCCGACATTGCCCGTGTTGCCACCATTTCCTCGGCGGACGAGCAGATCGGCACCCTCATTGCCGAAGCCATGGAAAAGGTCTCCACCGACGGCGTCATTACCGTTGAGGAAGCCAAGACGGCGGACACCACCTGCGACGTCGTGGAAGGCATGCAGTTCGACCGCGGCTACATTTCCCCCTACATGGTCACCGACACCGAAAAAATGGTTGCGGACATTGACGACGCCTACATCCTCATTACGGACAAGAAGATTTCCAACATCCAGGAAATCCTTCCGCTCCTTGAAAGCATTGTCAAAGTCGGTAAGAAACTGGTCATTATTGCGGAAGACGTGGACGGCGAAGCCCTTGCCACCATCCTCCTCAACAAACTGCGCGGCACTTTCACCTGCGTCTGTGTCAAGGCCCCCGGTTTCGGCGACCGCAGAAAAGAAATGCTGCAGGACATTGCCATTCTCACCGGCGGTACGGTCATTACGTCCGACCTTGGTTATGAACTGAGCGCCGCTACGGCCGACATGCTGGGCCGTGCCGAGCAGGTCAAGATTTCGAAGGACAACACCACCATTGTCAAGGGTGCCGGCGCCTCCGCAGACATCAAGGCCCGCGTCGACCAGATTCGCGCCCAGATTGAAGTCACCAAGAGCGACTACGACAAGGAGAAGCTCCAGGAGCGCCTTGCCAAGCTCGCCGGCGGTGTTGCCGTCATCAACGTCGGTGCTGCCACCGAAACCGAGATGAAGGAAAAGAAAATGCGCATTGAAGACGCGCTTGCCGCAACGAAGGCCGCCGTGGAAGAAGGTACGGTTGCCGGCGGCGGCGTTGCCCTCATCAACGCCATTCCGGCCGTCGAGAAGCTCCTCGACGAGACGGAGGACACCGACCTCAAGACCGGCATCAAGATTGTCCTGAAGGCCATTGAAGAGCCGCTGCGCCAGATTGCCGCCAACGCCGGCCTGGAAGGCTCCGTCATTATTGACACCATCCGCAAGTCCAAGAAGACCGGCTACGGTTTCGACTTTGCCACCGAAGAATATGTCGACATGTTCAAGAAGGGCATCCTCGACCCGACGAAGGTTACGCGCTCCGCTCTGGAGAATGCCTCCTCCGTTGCCGCCATGGTTCTGACCACGGAGTCCCTTGTTGCCGACAAGCCGGACCCGCAGGCCGACGCAGCCCAGGCTGCTGCCATGGCCGCAGCTGCACAGGGCGGCGGAATGTATTAATTCCCCTCCCCGCAAAACAGTATCATATTAATAAGGACCTGCCTTCCGGGCAGGTCCTTTTTTATTACCCGTTGCCGGCGGAAACGTTTGTGAGGCCGGACCAAATGTCATATAATGAAACCGGAAGAGTTTTTAACCATGGACCGCAAAGGAGTATTGGAAATGGCCAGTGCAATGAAATCCAGATTCTATGACAACGTCGGTGCCGTGCCGCGCGCGGAGTATCCGCGGCCGCAGATGCAGCGGGACAGTTTCCTCTGTCTCAACGGCAAGTGGAAGTATGCCATCCTGCCGAAGGACGAGGCGCTGCGGGCCTTCCAGGGCGACATTCTGGTCCCCTTCTCGCCCGAATGCCTGCTGTCCGGCGTGGAGCAGATCGTCGGCCCGGACGACGTGCTTTACTACCAGCACACGTTCACCATTCCGGACGGGTTTCTCAAGACGAAGAGCCTGCTTCACTTTGACGCGGTCGACTACGCCTGCACGGTCCGGCTGAACGGCAAAGAGGTCGGTTCTCACAAGGGCGGCTTCCTCCCCTTCACGCTGGACGTCAGCGCCGCTGCCGTGACCGGAGAGAACAGTCTGGAAGTCACCGTCACCGACCCGACCAACAAGGGCACCCAGGCCCGCGGCAAACAGACCCTGAACCCCGGTGGCATCTGGTATACCCCGCAGTCCGGCATTTGGGGCACGGTCTGGATGGAGTCCGTACCGGATTGTTTTGTGGAAGACCTCTGTATTGTCCCGGACATTGACCAGGACAAGGTCTTCGTAACGGTAAAAACCGACTCCAGGGAATTCACCGTCCGGGTCCTGGATGGCTTTGAGGAGCCGTCGGCGGACGTCTGTGCGGAAGCCACCTGCCGGGGCGGCGGGACCGCAGAAATACCGATGTCAAGCTACGAGCTATGGAGCCCGGAACATCCGAAACTCTACGGCCTCGAAATTACCGCCGGCATGGACAAAGTCACCTCGTACTTCGGCATGCGGAAGTTCAGCGTCGGCAAGGACGGACAGGGCCAGAGCCGCCTGATGCTCAATAACAAGCCGTATTTTCACACCGGTGTTCTGGATCAGGGATACTGGTCCGACGGCATGCTGACCGCACCGACCGACGAGGCCATGGTCTTTGACATTCAGATGCTCAAAGACATGGGGTTCAACATGATCCGCAAGCACATCAAGATTGAGCCGCTGCGCTGGTACTACCACTGCGACAAGATCGGCATGCTGGTCTGGCAGGATATGATCAACGGCGGCGGCAGCTACAACCCGTTCTGCATTGCCATCCTGCCGTTCCTGAACATTATGATTGACGACAAGTACCACCGGTTCTTCGGCCGGGGAAATGCCGCCGGACGGGACGAGTTCGAACGGGACACCCAAGCCACGGTTGACCTGCTCCGAAACGTGCCGTCCCTGGCCATGTGGGTCCCCTTCAACGAAGGCTGGGGCCAGTTTGACTCCGACCGCATTTCGGAAGACATTGCCCGGCAGGATCCGACCCGGACCATTGACCGCACCAGCGGCTGGCACGACCAGATGACCGGTGACTTCGTCTCCAAGCACATCTACTTCACCCCCATCTGGGTACCCAAAGATGCCCGGTGTTACCTGCTCTCCGAGTTCGGCGGCCTGGCCAAGCCCACCAAAGGCCATATGATGGTCAACGTGCCGTTCGGCTACCGCATGTACTTCCGCAAAAAGACCCTGCAGAGCTCCTTCCGGAAGCTCTATGAGCGGAGCATTCTTGCCAACATTCCGCGCGGGCTCTCCGCCACAGTCTACACGCAGGTCTCGGACGTCGAGGGTGAAATCAACGGCCTCATCACCTACGACCGCAAGGTGGAAAAATTCGACCGCGCCTTCGTCAAAGAGATTAATGACCGGTGCAAAATCTGAACCAACAAAGAAACAGCCGCCCTTCCGGGCGGCTGTTTTTGGCTGCGTTATTCAAT
>ONLO01000171.1 GCA_900318715.1 uncultured Eubacteriales bacterium
CGTGCGCTGTACTGCCTGGTGGGCGTCATCCACTACGACATGCTCCACCCGGACAGCCCGGACGGCCTCGGGACGCGGATCCGCAAGCTCCGGCGCCTCGCCGGGACGGAGCCCTACCGCACCGCCATCCGCCGGTGCAATAAGGACGAGCTGCCGGTCTACTACCAGCGGTTCCTGACCCTGTTCCGCCTGCACCTCTCCTGGCTCTTCCCCCTGCGCATGAAACTCCAGGGCAAAATCTGACTGCCATACCTGTGCCGCTATCCCTGCGGTCATCAAATAATGCAGAAACTGCTTTTTTCCTATGAAAAAAAGACGCAAAAAATGGGGTTTTTGAAAATCCCTTCATAGCAAAAACGCAAAATCAAAAAAATCTGATGAACTTTGGCTCCAAGAAGGCCAATTTGTTCATCAGATTTTTTGCGTTTTTCAGTTTTTTGATGACTTCATCGCCTCAGCCAACCAAAACTTGCCTCAGCCAGCCAAAACTTGCCTCAGCCAACAGCCTCGGCAGGAGCCGGATCGCCTTCTCCCTCCTCCGGGAAATCAATCAGCTTCCGGCACTTCATAAAGAAGAAGATGCAGGTTGCCAGAGACATGGCTTCCGCAATGGGGAATGCGAACCACACCATGTTCAGGTTGCCGGTGAGGCTCAGCAGGTACGCGGCGGGCAGGAGTACGACAATCTGCCGCATAATGGAAACGATCATGCTGTAGAACGCCTTGCCCAGCGCCTGGAACGACGAGTTCAGGATAATACAGACGCCCGCCACCATGAAGTGAATGGCAATAATGCGCAGCGCCGGCACGCCGATGTCAATCATATGCGGCGATGCATTGAAGATCCGCAGCAGCGTCCTTGGGAACAGCTCGAAGAGCAGGGTCCCCAGCGCCATGATGGATACCGCGTAGGCGGCGGCAAGCTTCACCGTGCCGGTAATCCGAGAGCGTTTGCGGGCGCCGTAGTTGTATGCCACAATGGGGACCATGCCGTTGTTGAGGCCGAAGATGGGCATGAAGATGAAGCTCTGCAGCTTGAAGTATGCGCCGAAGACGGCCACGGCGGTGCTCGAGAACGCAATGAGGATCTTGTTGAGGAAGAAGACCATGAACGAGCCGATGCTGGCCATGATAATGCTCGGCAGGCCGACCTGGTAAATGCGGGCCACAATGTGCCCCGAGAGTTTGAGGTTCTTGAGCCTTAGGGTAATGTAGGGGTTCTTCTTCTGATTGAAGATGAACGCCAATACACCAGCCACGGTCTGGCCGAAGATGGTGGCCACGGCCGCGCCCTTGACGCCGAGTTTCGGGGCGCCGAGGAGGCCGAAGATGAGGATGGGGTCCATGATCATGTTGATGACCGCGCCGGTAATCTGGGTAATCATGGAGTAGAAGGTCTGCCCCGTGGAAATGAGGAGGCGCTCCATGCAGATCTGGAAGAGCATGCCGAAGGAGCAGATAAAGATGGTGTTCATGTACTGCTCGCCGTAGGCAATGATGACCGGGTCCGCGGTCTGGAACCGGAAAAACGGCGCAATGATGAAACGCCCCAAGATGAGCAGCACCACGTAGATGATGAGGGACAAGGAGATATAGTTTCCCGCGGTGCGGTCGGCCATCTCCTGGTTCTTCTCCCCGAGGCTCTTGGAGAGCAGCGCATTGACACCGACGCCGGTACCAATGGCGAAGGAAAACATGAGGTTCTGCAGGGAGAACGCCAGGGACACAGCGGTCAGCGCGTCCTCGGCAATCCGGGCCACGAACATGCTGTCTACAATGTTGTAGAGCGCCTGGACCAGCATGGACGCCATCATGGGAAGCGATGTCGTCAGCAGCAGCCGGTTCAGCGGCATGGTGCCCAGCTTGTTTTCACGAATTGTTTCTGACAAGGATAATTTCTCCTATCGTTAAAAGTGTTGGGAGGCGGTCCGCCGGGTTACTTCAGAAACCGGTTCCGGCAGATAGTCTCCAGCATGTCCGTAGCGTTGTTCAGGCCGACGTCCGTGTTGACAAGGATGTCGTAGTTGCTGCGCTCGCCCCATTTGTAGGAGGTGAAGAAGCGGTAGTAGTCCGCGCGCTTGCGGTCCATGCTCTTGAGCTGCCCCGGCGTCAGGTAGTCGGTGGTTTTATAGACCTTGGTAATGCGGTCAATGCGGGTCTCCGGGCTGCCGTAGAGGAAGACTTTCAGAAGGTTTTCCTTGTCCCGCAGAATGTAGTCCGCGCAGGCGCCGACAATGACCATGGACCCCTGCTCCGCCAGTTTTCCCACAATGCGGGTCTTGGAAATGAAGACCTGTTCTTCCAGGGGGTTGGTCTGGGACAGGGTGGCCATTTCGTAGAGCAGGCTGGAAGTGCGGTGCTCCATGAGTCCCGCAACGGTTTCCTTCGTAAGGCCGCAGTCGTCTGCAATGAGGTCAATGAGGATGTCGCGGTCATAGTAGGCCACGCCCAGCCGCTGCGCCAGTTCTTTGCCAATGAGGCGTCCGCCGCAGCCGTTCTGGCGGCCGATGGTTACATAGAAATTACCTGACATAAGGGACCCTCCTTTGAATGTCGTGTTACTGTGTTCTGGGGCGATTCAGTTTTTAACGGTTCGTCCGGCGTCTTATGTACACCGAGCGGTATTTGGAATAGATGATGAGCTGGCTCTTGTAGAGGCCGTAGTAGTCGGACAGCATGTAGCTGACGGCTACGGCAATGCCGAAGAACCACATACCCTTGCCGCGGAAGAGTTCCATGCCCATGAGGAACGCGGCAATGGGAGAATTTGTGACGCCGCAGAAGACGGCAATCATACCAAGGGCGGCGCCGAGCGATGCCGGCATTCCCAGCAAGGGAGCCATCCAGCACCCGAAGGTGGCGCCGATGAACAGCGACGGAATGATCTCGCCGCCGCGGTAGCCTCCGGCTAAGGAGACTGCGGTAAACGCCAGCTTGAGTAAGAATGCATACCATACGGTTTGGCCGGCCGCTGCCGCGGCAATGGCGGCGGCGCCGAGGCCGTTGTATGCCTGGTTGCCCACGAGAAGCGTTGCAAGGCTCACCATGGTACCGGCTACAAAAATCTGCACGTAGGTGTTCTGGAATACGGTCTGGAACACCTTTTCGCTGACAATGAGGCTGACGCAGATGACAATACTGAGCAGGGCGCACATGACGCCGAGCAGCATGGTCATGGAAGCGGTGAACGGCGTGAATTTGGGAATGAGGATGTCGGCGTAGGTGACGTAATGAACGCCGAGCGCTCTGGCCACGGACATGGAGGTCAGGGATGCCACAATGCAGGGCAGTAACGCCGCGTAGTACATGACGCCCACGCTGATGACTTCCATGGCAAACACGGCCGCTGTAATGGGGGCACCGAAGATGCCGCCGAAGCCCGCCGCCATGCCGGCCATAATGGCAATGCGCTTGTCGTTCTCGTTGAGGCGGAACCCCTTGCCAATGGTGTTGCCAATGGAGGCGCCCATCTGGAGGGCTGCGCCTTCCCGTCCGACGGAGGCACCGAACAGGTGCGATATCATACTGGAAATGAAGATGAGGAACGTCATCCGCAGCGGCACGTCCTCTTTCGAGTTGACGGCGGCCAGGACCATGTTGGTCCCCTTGTTGTTGCCGTCCAGCGGTGCCTTGTCCAGCTTGTTGTAGAGGAAGGCAATCAGGAGACCGCCGGCCGGAAGGAGGAACACAAGCCAGTGGGTCTTTTCCCGGACGTTCGTCACAAACGTCAGGCCATGGTAAAACGCCGCGGCAACCGCGCCAAGGATGCCGCCGATGATCAGCGCAATGGCCATCCACTTCAGGTAGACCACAAAATGGTCCCCCGTCCGCTTCAGGTCTTCCTTGCCCTGTTCCACAAACTGACTCACCGCTCTCCCTCCTTTCTGCAAACTCTCTTCACTTCTATTGTACTCGAAAAGCCTTCTAATTATAAGTGGACTGCCTCACAAAAACAAGGCAGTCCGTTTTAATTATTTTCCAAAAAGCTCTTTGCAGCAGTCGACGGTCGCCTTAGCGTCTTTGCAATAGTGGTCGGCGCCGATGGCTTCGGCGTACTCGGGAGTCAAAACCGCGCCGCCGACCATGACAGTCACTTTGCTCGACCCGTCGGCGTTTTGCAGCTCCGGGCATTCGCGCAGCTGGCGGATGGTCTCCTCCATGGCGGCCAGGCTGGTGGTCATGAGCGCCGACAGCCCTACGGCAATAATGCCCTGTTCCGCGGCGGTCTTCACAATGAGCGCCGGGTCCACGTCCTTGCCGAGGTCCACGACCGTGTAGCCGTAGTTGTCAAGGAGGACTTTCACAATGTTCTTGCCAATGTCGTGGATGTCGCCCTTGACGGTGGCCAGGATGACCTTGCCCTTGGAGACGTCGTCCCCACCCTCTTTGGCGATATACTTCTTTATGACATCAAAGCACGCCTGCGCGGCGTTGGCACTCTGAATGAGCTGCGGCAGGAAGATGTTTCCGGATTCAAAGTCCATGCCGACTTTGTCGAGTGCGGGAATGAGGTCCTCATTCACCAGCACCATGGGGTCCATGCCGGCCCCCAGCGCCGCTTCGGACGCAGCCGCGCCCTGGCTCTGCAGCCCACTGCACACCGCCTTAAAAACGGCCGAGCCGCTGGCCTCCGCAGCCTCCGCGCCGGCGCTTTCCTCTGCTCCTGCAGCAGAATCTGCCTCAGATCCTGCTGCCCCGGCAACAGAATCTTTACCCGCAAAAGGGCGCTCAGACTCGGGCGTCCAGCTCTTATACTTCTCAATAAACTCCAGCGAATTCTCGTCCATTCCCGCCAGCACGCGGAAGGCGCGGACGGCACCGGTCATGGATTCGGTATGCGGATTCATAATGGGCAGGTCCAGTCCCTCTTCCAGAGCCATGGTCAGGAAGGTGGTGTTGACCAGGTCCCGGTTCGGCAGCCCGAACGATATATTGGATACACCGAGAACCGTCTTGCACCCGAGTTCCGTTTTCACCCGGTGCAGGGCTTCCAGCGTCTGGCGTGCGGCTGCTTGTTCGGCCGATACCGTCAGGACCAGGCAGTCAATGTAGACGTCCCGGCGCGGAATGCCGATGGCCTCCGCCCGCTCCACAATTCTCTTCGCAATGGTCATCCGTTCGTCCACGGTCTTCGGAATGCCGTTTTCGTCCAGCGTCAGACCAATGACGGCCGCGCCGTACTTCTTCGCCAAAGGCAGAATAGTGCTCAGGCTGGCCTCTTCCCCGTTGACGGAGTTCACAATGGGCTTGCCGTTGTAGTGACGGAGTCCGGCCTCCATGACTTCGGGTTTCGTGGCGTCAAGCTGGAGAGGTGAATCGCAGATGGATTGAATGGCCTTGACGGCGGTCTGCATTATGGCGGTCTCGTCCAGGCCGGGCATGCCGACGTTGACGTCGAGAATCTCGGCGCCGGCTTCCAGCTGGCTCAGGGCCAGGGACAGGATGAAGTCAATGTCATTGTTCTGCAGCGCCTGCTGGAGCAGGTCCTTGCCGGTGGGGTTAATGCACTCGCCGACAATCCGCGGGCCGTCCATGCGCACCACGGTGCTGGCGCTGCAGACTTCCGTCTCCGGCGCCCCCTTCGGCGGCACATAGCGCAGCGGCTC
>ONLO01000040.1 GCA_900318715.1 uncultured Eubacteriales bacterium
GCGCAGCCTATAACATCAAGGGCGGCAAGGTCGTCTGATTGTTCTTGTAACAAAACAAAAAAGAGAGTCCCGCAAGGGACTCTCTTTTTATTGGCGCGCCCGGAGGGACTCGAACCCCCGACCTTCTGGTTCGTAGCCAGACACTCTATCCAGCTGAGCTACGAGCGCACACTATGGGAACGGCAAGGCCGTTTCACAGCAAGAGAAATTATAATACAGCAGTGCCAAAAATGCAAGGAAAAAGTGCCTGAAAAGCAATAATACCAAGCATGTTTTCACCTTGAAGAGAACCAGCGGTTCTATTACTTCATTCATGCAAGCCACTTATCCGCCCTCGTTTGACGATTCTTCAAAACTGTTTTAGGATGACTCCGAACGATCCGCACGGGATTCTGTATTGCATTTTGTAATACATATGTGTTACACTAATTATGAAATTCAGGAGAAACGGGTATTTGGCGACGCTTCCAGACTGGAACTGTTAGATGAAGAACACAGTTTTGAGGAAGAGAGATACATAACCATTGGTTCTGCAGGCGATATTATTCTGATCCTGTTTGTTGTCTATACCGAACGTAACAACTGTATCCGGATTATTTCTGCCAGAAAGGCAACGAAAGAAGAACGGGAGGTGTATTACCTTGGTAAAGAAAACTATTAATGTAGAGGCTCCTTTAACGGCCGAACAGAAAACCGAACTGGAAGCATTGAGGAGTCGGAAGGTCATTGCAGATGACGATGCTCCCCTTCTTTCCGAAGCACAGCTTGAGAAACTCAAAAAGATTGTCCAAGACCGTCAGTCAGTAAACCGGAAGGAAACCGTCAGCATCCGTCTGAAGCCGGAGACGGTGGCAAAAGCCAAGTCCCTGGGCAAAGGTTATACCAGCATCCTTGCGGAGATTATTGAAGAAGCATTGTCGGACATTCCGGATGTAGCATCATAAATCAACAAACAGAAGCGGAGCTCCGAAGAGCTCCGCTTTATTCTTATGGATTTTTTATTCCGGTTTGTAGTCCGGGTCCAGTTCCTGAAGTTTTTCGCGGATTTTGAGGAAGTCGTCGAAGGCGGCCGGCTTGTTGTTGGGGTTGCGCAGCAGGGCGGCCGGATGGAACGTGCCCATCATGAGGACGCCATTCCGTTCTATGAACTCGCCGTGCTGTTTCGTCACCTTGAAGTCCGGGTCAATGAGCCGGCATGCGGCCACGCGGCCGAGGCAGACAATCATCTTCGGGCGGATGATCCGCACCTGCTCCCGCAGCCACTGGATACACAGGTCCTGCTCGTCCGGCTTCGGGTCACGGTTCTGAGGCGGGCGGCACTTGACCATGTTGGCAATGTAGATGTTCTCGTTCCGGGAGAGCGAAATGGCCGCCAGCATTTTGTCCAGCAGCTGTCCGGAGCGGCCGACAAACGGTTCGCCCTGCAGGTCCTCCTGTTCGCCGGGGCCTTCCCCAATGAACATGATCTTCGCGTTCGGGTTGCCAACGCCGAAGACCAGGTTGGTGCGGGTGTCGCCGAGGCGGCACTTCTTGCAGTTCATGCAGTCCGCGCGCAGCTGCTCAAAATCCGTGTACATGGCCGGTGTCCTCCCCTGTTCCAAGTTGCCGGAAAACATTCTACCACAGGCGGCAAGGTGCGTCAAAACGTGCTATACTATGGGAGTATTTTAATCTGATATTGGAGGGGTCCCAGATGTCCAGTCTTCCGGAAAACGAGCGAAAAGAAGCGTTGGATCTGCAAACGTACCGAATTCCCATTAAATCCATTTTTAAACAGGCCTTTGACCTGGGGTATGACTCCGCACCGTATGAGGTCATCAACGACCGGCTGACCTCGGCCGGTCAGGTCACCGGCACGAATCTGAGTATCCTGTTCTTTGCCATTGTCATTGCATCGGTCGGGCTGAACATGAATTCGACCGCCGTCATTATCGGTGCCATGCTGGTGTCCCCGCTCATGGGCACCATCCTCATGATGGCACTCGGCACGGCAACGGCGGACGGCCAGAAACTGAAGAAGGCCGTGTTTGGATTTGCCTTCCAGGTCCTGGTGGCCGTCATTTCCTCTACCCTCTATTTCTTGCTGTCGCCCATTGAAACCGCCACATCCGAACTGCTGGCGCGGACCAGCCCCACCGTCTACGATGTCCTCATTGCCACAGCGGGCGGATTTGCCGGCATCATTGGCAACACCCGGAAAGATTCCGCCAACACCGTCATTCCCGGTGTGGCCATTGCCACGGCGCTTATGCCGCCGCTGTGCACCTGCGGCTACTCCATTGCAAACGGGCACTGGACCATGCTGGCCGGCGCCGCCTATCTGTTTATCATCAATGCTTTCTTTATCTTCCTGTCCGCCACCATTGTCCTCTTTATCCTGGAGGTTCCGAAGGTCGGCAACTACACACCGAAAGCTGCACGGCGCTTAAAGCGCGGACTCATCCGGAATGCCGTCATCATCCTCATTCCGAGCATTATCCTTGGCGTCAACCTGGCACGGACCTCCCGCGCGGAGAACGCGAACGCCCAGCAGATTACCGCCGAAACGGTCTCCACCTCCGAGGTGACGGACCAGATGAAAATCCTGTTCCCGGAAATTGATACGGTCCAGGTTGGCCAGCTCGAGCGTATGAACGAAGAAGGCAAGTTGACCAAGGAGAATATCATCATCCTTGGCACGAACAAAGATCTGTCCAGCAAGCAGAAAAGCCGTCTGGAAGCCTGGGTGGAGACGGTCTACGACGAAGACTACACCATTATCTACAGCAATGCTGACAAACTGTTGCAGGCCGAAGCCAGTCTGGCAAAAGAGGGTTCCAAATGACCGAGAAACTGTACGACAACGGACATCTGAGAGAGTTTGACGCCACGGTGGTATCCTGTGTGCGGTCGGAGCGCGTTCCCGCCGGGGCGGAGCCGTCTGCCGGCGGGCAGGATGTCTACGAAGTGGTGCTGGACCGCACCGCCTTCTTCCCGGAGGGCGGCGGGCAGTTTGCCGACCAAGGCACCCTGGGCGATTCAGCGGTTCTGGACGTCCAACTAATATCCACCGAATCCGACAGCGATGTTATTGTCCATTATGTGGACGCTCCGCTGCCGGAGGGCGCCGCCGTGCATGGGGTCCTGGACTGGGACCTCCGCTTCCGCCGCATGCAGGAGCACAGCGGCGAGCACATTGTGTCCGGTCTGGTCTGCAGCACTTTCGGGTGCCGCAACATCGGGTTCCACTTAGGAGACGATGACACCACGTGCGACTACAACATGGCCCTGACGGAGGAGCAGGTGCGGGACATTGAGGCCCGCGCCAACGCCGTGGTGTTTTCCGACCTGCCGGTCACGGTGTCCTACCCGGACCCGGCCGTCCTGCCGGACCTGGACTACCGTGCCAAGCTGGACCTCACCGAGAACGTCCGGCTGGTCACCATAGAAGGCGTTGACGTGTGCGCCTGCTGCGCCCCGCATGTGTCCCGCACCGGGGAAATCGGCCTGATCAAAATTACGAACTTCGAAAAAGCCCACGGCGGCACCCGCCTGCACCTGCGCTGCGGCCGGAACGCCCTGGAGGACTATCAGGAAAAGCAGTCCAACATTCAGCGGATTATGGACCTGTGTTCGGCGCCGCAAGCCGAAACGGCAGCGGCCGTGCAGCAGCTGACGGAGGCCAACGGGTCTCTGAAGCATGAGCTGTCGGTGACGCAGGTCAAGGTGGCCGAGGCGTACCTGTCCGCCCTGCCGGCGGAGCCGGTGGACGGCAGCCTTGTCCTGTACCTGCCGGATGCCGACACTGACACACTCCGCGCACTCTGCAACGGCGGCCGGGAAAAATGCACCGGTCTTTCCGTAGCGCTGACGAACGCCGCTCCCCTGTCCGCCGGGCAGGAGCCCGACTCCTTCCGGTACATGATTACCGCGGCGGACGGGCGCCCGCTCTCCAAACTGGCAAAGACGTACAACGAAGCGCTGCACGGCCGCGGCGGCGGGCACGACGACATGCTCCAGGGAGCCTTCGGCGCCACGTTGTCCGAAATCCGCGCATATTTTGTGGAAGCGGACGGTAACAACCCCAAAATGGCGTAGTTGCGTGCCTTTTCATCTTTTGATAAACTTGTAATGTTAGGAACTCATCTCTTATGAGAGGAGGTAATGAAGTGAAGAACGACAATTATGAAGACGGTCTGAAGAAGCGCAATGAGTTTGTTGACGAAGACGAATTACTGAAAGAACTGCAGCCCGAAGAAGACACGGACTACTATGACAGCGTTTCGCCCGACGAGCTCGGCCACGGTCTTCGCATTAACGAAGAGTACGCCTATGAGGGCGCCTGGCTCCCGGAGAAAGAGCCGCTCGGCGCCGGCCGGATCATCCGCCGGATTCTCCTCGCCGTCTTTCTTGTTCTGCTTCTTCTCGCCATCATCCTCACGGCCTTCTTAACCGCCAACGAGTTCAAGCCCGGCCAGAAGGTCAAAGTGGCGGTTTCACACGACGCCACCAAAGAGCTTGCCCGGGAGCAGGAGTTCTCCTTGCTCACCTGGGACATCGGCTACGGCGTCTTCGGACAGAACGCCAGCTACAAGCCGGACGGCGGAGACGACACCCGTACCGCCAACGAAGCCGAAGTCGGCAACTACATGACCGGCATCTTAAAGCAGCTCCAGAAGATGGACCCGGATGTGGCCCTCCTGCAGGAAGTCGACAAGGACTCCACCCGCAGCTACCGCACCAACGAGAGCTCCATCATCTTCAAGGCGTTGCCGGACATGCAGGGTGCCTTCACCAACGACTGGCTCTGCCGCTTCGTCCCCCATCCGCTTCTCGGCCGTGTGGACGCCGGCATCCAGACCATGAGCAAGTTCCCCATCAGCAGTGCCCAGCGGCGGGCCTTCCCGGTCCCGAACCACTGGCCGCTCAGCACCATCCGCCCGAAGCGCGGCATGCTGGTCACCCGCATCCCGCTGAAGGACACGGACCGTGAGCTGGTCGTGGTCAATGTCCATCTCCAGCCGTATGAGGAACAGAGCGAATCGGCTGCTCAGCAGATCAACCGCTTAAAGCGCGTCCTTGAGGACGAAGTCACCGGCGGCAACTATGTCATCTGCGGCGGCAACTTCAACCAGACGTTCTCCACCACGTATACTGACCAGTTTATGAACCTGCCGGACGTCTGGCAGCCGGACATTCTGGAAGAAGAGGAATTCAACTACGGGCTCCAGCTTCTCATGGACAGCGGCGTGGCAACCGCCCGCTCCCTTTCCATGAACTACAAGGAGAACAAAGACAAGGACTTCCAGTTCTACGTCATTGACGGCTTCATCCTTTCGAGCAACATCAACGTCAAGAAGATTACCACCAAGGACCTTGGCTTCCTGTACTCGAACCACAACCCCGTCGTCATGACGCTTGAACTCGAAGAGTAAGAAACAAAGCAATAAAAAAACTCCCGCACCATGCGGGAGTTTTTTATGTCGTTTTTTGCGCGCCGCACCGTTTTACTGCAGCGCCGCCTTAATGGCCGCCAGGAATTCCGGGAAGTCCTCAAAGTGCGGGAGGTCCGGGTTGTCGGCAATAATCTGCGGGGTGCTCTTGAACAGCATGCCCACGCGGGAGGCGCGGATCATGTCGAGGTCGTTGAAGCTGTCGCCCGCGGCAATGGTGTCGAAGCCGATGGACTGCAGCGCCTTGACCGTGCTGAGCTTGGAGTTCTCAATGCGCATTTTAAAGTCCACAATTTCTCCGTCGTCCGCCACGTCCAGCGAGTTGCAGAACAGCGTCGGGTAGCCGAGCTTCTTCATGAGCGGTCCGGCAAACTGCGTGAACGTGTCGCTGATGACAATGACCTGGGTCAGGCTGCGGAGTTCGTCGAGGAACTCCCTGGCACCCGGCAGCGGGTCAATGGTGGCAATGACATCCTGCACTTCCTTCAGCCCGAGGCCGTGCTCTTTCAGAATGCCGAGGCGCCAGCGCATGAGCTTGTCATAGTCCGGTTCGTCGCGCGTGGTCCGTTTGAGTTCGGGAATGCCGCTGGCCTTCGAAAACGCAATCCAGATTTCGGGGACGAGGACGCCCTCCATGTCCAGGCATACAATATCCATATGTTTTGTTCCTTTCTTTCGTCTTGTTGCTTTCTGAGGCGATTCAGCTCTTTTCCGGTTTCACATACCGGCCTTCGCGCTTTTCTTTAATTCCCTTAATGTCGTTCAGGTCGTACGGGGTGGTCTGATAGACATAGTAGTTGATCCAGTTGGAGTAGAGCAGGTTGGCGCTGGACCGCCAGGTCACCGGCGGGTGGCTGGTGACGCGGTCGTTCGGGAAGTAGTTGACGGGCTTCTGGATGGGCAGGCCCGCGTCCAGGTCCCGCTTGTACTCGTTGTACAGCGTGTCCGCGTCGTACTCCGTGTGGCCGGTAATGAAGATCTGACGGCCGTGCTTCGTGGAAATGGCGAAGACGCCCGTTTCGGGGGCCGACGCCAGAATGCGGAGCTCCGGCACCTTCTCCACGTCCTCGCGGTGAATGGTCGTGTGACGGGACTGCGGGACCATGAAGATGTCGTCGAAGCCGCGGAACAGCATGTTGTTCTTGCGGTCGATCTTCGTCGGGTAAATGCCGAAGAGCTTCTCCGGCAGGTCGTACTTCGGAACGCCGTAGTGGTAGTACAGGCCGGCCTGCGCGCCCCAGCAGATGTGGAACGTGGAGAAGACATGGGTGGTGCTCCACTCCATAATTTCGCACAGTTCGTCCCAGTAGTCCACTTCTTCAAAGTCCATCTGTTCCACCGGCGCGCCGGTAATAATGAGTCCGTCGAAGTTGCGGTCCCGGACCTCGTCGAAGGTCTTGTAAAACGCGAGCATGTGCTCTTCCGAAGTGTGCGTTGCCTTATGCGTCTTCGTCTGAAGCAGTTCCAGTTCAATCTGAAGCGGCGTGTTGCCGAGCAGCCGGCAGAGCTGGGTCTCGGTCGTCACTTTCGTCGGCATCAGGTTGAGCAGGAGGATCTGCAGCGGACGGATTTCCTGGCTCTCGGCCCGGGACTCCGTCATGACGAAGATGTTCTCACTGTTCAGGATTTTTTTGGCCGGTAAGTCGGTCGGAATTTTAATGGGCACTGGGGCTCTCCCCTCTTTTCTATGGTAGTGCTTGACTCTGGCATTGCATTGCCGGATTATTTCAATCCGCAGCCTCTTCCAGGGCTCTCCGGGCACGGATTTCCGCGGACAGCTCCTCAATCTTCGCGTCCGTCAGAATGTACTTTTTGCGGAAGACCAGGGCGGCAATAACCAGCAGGACAATGGGAATAATGGTCATGGACAGGCGCAGGCCGACGCGGGAACTCTCCGCAATCTGCAGGACCTGCTGTGCGGCACCTTCGCCGCTGTCCTTCTGAATGTGGAAGATGGCCAGGGTCAGGGATGCGGCAAGGGCGGCCACTCCGCTGGCAAGCTTGACCACGAAGGTCTGCATGGAGAAGATGACGGACTCCTCACGGGAGTTCGTTTTAATTTCGCCGTAGTCGACGGTGTTTGCCAGGAATACCGTCGTCAGGACGGTCAGGAGACCGACCGCGGCAAAGATGAAGAAACCGGGAACGAACAGAATGAAGACATTCGACATCTTCGTGGCAAAGGCCAGGACAATGAGGGCTGCGTAGCCCAGGACGGCCATGCCAATTCCCGTGTAGAAAATCTGGATGGTGTTGAGTTTCCGGCGAAGCAGCGGGAACAGGATTATCATGGAAAGGATCTGCATGGCGCCGCCGAACATGTTGAACAGCGTGTAGGCGTTGTACCAGGTTGCACCGCCGAAGTCATACTTGAAGAAGTAGATGACCAGGTTCGAGGTAATATAGACGGAGGTGTTGACGAGGACAATGGTCAGCACAATGACCATGGCCTGGTCGTTGCGGACGAGGGCTTTGAACATGTCCCCGACGGAGGCCGTCTTCATTTCCACCGTGGACTTCTCTTTAATGGCAAGACAGGTAATGGTCTCGGCAGCAATGAACAGGACTGCAATGATCAGCGCGAATTTGCTGAAGCCGGCGTGTTCGTTGCCCTGGCCGAGCATGACCACAATCTTCATGGTAATAATGGTAATGAGGGCCGAGCCGACACCGGCGCACGACCGCGCCAGCGTGGTGAGGGTCTCACGCTCTTTGCCGCCCTCGGTGAAGGCCGGGATCATGGACCAGTACGTAATTTCCATCATGGTGTACGTGACGCCCCAGAGAATGTAGAACACGGCGGCGTAGGCCACGAGGCCGCCCGCCGTCAAGGTCGGCGGCGCCGAGAACATAACGTACAGGACCACGGCGTTGAGGATGGTGCCAATGAACAGCCAGGGGCGGAACTTGCCCCATTTGGTCTTGGTCTTGGCGGTTATGACGCCCATGATGGGGTCGTTGAAGGCATCGAAAATACGGGCGGCCATGAGGATGACGCCCATGGCAACGGCGCTGACGCCCATAATGTCCTGGAAATAATAGAGGACATAACTGGCAGAGAGCATGTAGACCATGTCTTTGCCGACGGCGCCGAGGCCGTACGCGGCCTTTTCGCGGCCGGTGAGGTTCTTCTTGACGGTGCTTTCGCTCATGTTGTTCACCACTTCATATAGAATTTAGGGGATGCGCGAAAAATCAGGAATGTGCTAGTTTTACTTCCAGGAGGAATTCAAGTCGACGGTCCGGTTGAACACCGGATGCTCCGGCATGCTGTACTTGCTGTCGACGGTGTAGTAGCCCTTGCGCATGAACTGGAACGTGTCGCCGGGCTGCGTGTTCTGAAGGGAGCCCTCCACGCGGCAGCCTTCGAGGATCTCGAGGCTCTGCGGGTTGAGGTAGTCCTCCAGCGGATGACTGTCATCCGAGGGGTTCTCTACGTTAAAGAGGCGGTCATAGAGGCGGATTTCCGTCTCAAAGCTGTCCTCCTCCGAAACCCAGTGGATGGTGCCGCGGACCTTGCGGCCGTCCGGCGCCTCGCCGCCCTTGCTCTCCGGGTCGTACGTGACGTGGATGCAGGTGATGTTGCCGTCGTCATCCGTCTCGTAGTCCGTGCAGGTGGCAAGATAGGCTCCCTTGAGCCGGACTTCGTTTCCGGGGTAGAACCGCTTGTACTTCTTGACCGGTTCCACCATGAAGTCGTCCTGCTCAATGTAGAGGTTGCGGCTGAAGGTCACCGTGTGCGTGCCGAGCTCCGGCCGCTGCGGGTGGTTCTCCACCGTAATGTCCTCGGTCTGTCCTTCCGGGTAGTTGTCCACGACCACTTTCAGCGGGCGCAGGACCGCCATGGCGCGCGGAGCATTCTCATTGAGGTTGTCCCGGACACAGGCTTCCAGCAGGCCGAAGTCCACGACGCTGTACGCCTTGGAAATGCCAATGCGGGAGCAGAAGTCCCGGATGGCGGCGGCCGGGAAGCCGCGGCGGCGCATGCCGGAAATGGTGACCATGCGCGGGTCGTCCCATCCGTCCACATAGCCGTTGTTCACCATGTAGAGGCAGCGGCGTTTGCTGGTGACGCAGTAGTTTAAGTTCAGCCGGGCAAATTCAATCTGCCGCGGCGGGTTCTCAATTTCGCACTCCTTCAGGACCCAGTCGTAGAGGGGCCGGTGGTTCTCAAACTCCAGCGAGCAGAGCGAGTGCGTCACGTGCTCGCACGCATCCTCCAGCGGATGGGCGAAGTCGTACATGGGGTAGACACACCACTTGTCCCCGGCCTTGTAGTGGGCCATGTGGACAATGCGGTAGATGACCGGGTCGCGCATGTTGATGTTGGGCGACGCCATGTCAATCTTGGCGCGCAGCACCTTCTCCCCGTCGGCAAACTCGCCGTCGGTCATGCGTTGGAACAGGTCGAGGTTCTCCTCAATGGACCGGTCCCGGTACGGGCTGTTGGTGCCCGGCTCGGTCAGGGTGCCGCGGGTGTTCTTAATTTCCTCGGCAGAGAGGTCACAGACGAAGGCCTTACCCTTTTTGATGAGCTTCACAGCGTTTTCGTACATGAAGTCGAAGTACTCGGAGGCGTAATACACATTCGCGTAAGTATACCCGAGCCAGGTAATGTCCCGCTTAATGGCCTCGGCGTACTCCACGTCCTCTTTGCCGGGGTTCGTGTCGTCAAAGCGCAGGTTGCAGATGCCCTTGTACTTCTCGGACGTGAAGAAGTTGATGTAAATGGCCTTGGCATGGCCAATGTGCAGGTAGCCGTTCGGCTCCGGCGGGAACCGGGTCTGCACGCGGTCATAGACGCCCTCCGCAAGGTCGGCGTCAATGAAGTCATGAATGAAATTGGAGGGGCCGGCTGCAGTTTCCGCCGCCGCATTTGTTGCAGCTTCCGCCGCCGCAGTCATTTTCTCTTCCATCAAGCTGCTCCTCCCCTCTTAAGATTTCCAGGCCCGGATGGCATTGTCCAGGCGGGCAAGCACCGTGTCTTTCCCGAGGATCTGCAAAATGGTGCAGAGGTCGGGGGTGTTGGTTCTTCCTGTTGTGGCGATTCGGATGACCGTTGAAACGTCTCCGACGTGGCCTTTGAAGGCATCCGGATTCTCTTTGTATTCCTTGACGTTCGGCGTAAAGCCGAGGGGTTCGCAAAGGCTTTTCACCTTTTCGAACCACGTATTGTTGTCGTCGGTTTCGTCGTATATGGGTGCGTAGGATTCCAGGATAGAGACTGCATCGCCCGCGGAAATGTTCTCGGGGAGCGCGTAGTCGGACTGGTACGTTTCGTCAAACAGGTAGGACAGGTAATCCGGCACTTCGGACCACTTGCCAATGTCCTTGCGCGGTTTCTTGCCGCCGCGGCCGATGGCGAGGAACGCCTTGGCCTTGTCTTCATTGGCGGCCAGCAGGTCGTGGAACGGCTGGTTGTTTTCAGCGGCCCACTGCAGCGTGTAGTGGTAAACGGTGTCCGCGTCCATCAGCGAAATGACGTTCTTGGAGACGTCGTTGAGTTTCGCCAGGTCGAACAGGGCGCCGGAGACACTCATCTTCTTTAAGTTGAACGGGAAGTCGGACAGCGGGGCCGTCTTGTTGGCGCGGCGCCAGTCCTCGAAGTTGGAGTTTGCCAGGGTCAGCAGGTACTCGAGCACGGACTCCTTTGGGTAGCCCTCTTCCACGTAGTAGCTGACGGCGGCTTCCGGATCCTTGCGCTTGGAGAGCTTGCGCTTGTTGCCCTCGTCCAGCTTCATAATGGGCGCAATGTGCGCAAACTTCGGCACGCGGAACCCGCAGGCCTTGAACAGCTGGATGTGGGTGGGAACGGAGGAAATCCATTCGTCGCCCCGGACGACGTGCGTGGTCCGCATGAGGTGGTCGTCCACACAGTGGGCAAAGTGGTACGTCGGAATGCCATCCGTCTTCAGGAGCACAATGTCAATGTCGTTTTCCGGCATTTCAATTTTGCCCTTGATGAAGTCGTCAAAGACGACCTTCTTCTCCGGGTCTCCGGGCGAACGGAAGCGCAGGACATACGGCGTGCCCTTTTGCAGTTCGGCCTCCACCGTCTCCAGCGGCTGGTCTCTCCACTTGGCGTACTTGCCGTAGTAGCCGGGGTTGACGCCCTCTTTTTCCTGCGCCGCGCGAAGCTCTTCCAGCTCCTCCGCGGTACAGAAGCACGGATACGCCATGCCGTTTTGGACCAGCTGCT
Organism: uncultured Eubacteriales bacterium; assembly: GCA_900318715.1. Lineage (GTDB taxonomy): Bacteria > Bacillota > Clostridia > Oscillospirales > Acutalibacteraceae > RUG420. The sequence goes on from ONLO01000040.1 coordinate 11,632, forward strand.
TGGCAAAGCAGTGGTAGATGTCTTTGCGCTTGCTCTGCTGATAGGGACCGTAGGCGCCGGCCTCGGTGTCCTTGCCGGTCACCCCTTCGGTGACGTCAATGCCAAAGGCATTCAGCCCGTCCAGGATGGCCGAAACGCCGTCTTCAATTTCGCGCTTTTTGTCGGTGTCCTCAATGCGCAGGAAAAAGGCGCCGCCGGTCGTGTCGGCCGTCAGCTTAGCAATGAGCGCCGCAAAGAGTCCGCCAATGTGCAGAAAGCCCGTCGGACTCGGCGCAAACCGCGTGACGCGGGCGCCTTCCGGCAAGTCTCGTTCCGGGTACATGGCTTCATAGTCCTCCGGCGTCTTTGCAACGTCCGGGAACAGCAGTTCGGCCAGTCTTACAGCATCCGTCAAGAAAACATCTCCTTCGGTCATTCGCCGTGCGCGTCCGCGGCTTCCGGCTTCACCCCGGCCTCCGCCTGCGGGCTCCGAAAACCCTAGTCATAGCGCGCTTTTCGGCATTGAAACTATTATACGTAAAACACAATTAAAAGTAAATATAAAGCGGCCCTCGTCATGCGGGCCGCGAAAAAAAGCACCTGGAACGAATCCAGGTGCATTTTTCATAAGACAATTCTTATTTGAGGGTGACAGTAGCGCCAACTTCTTCCAGTTTGGCTTTTGCTTCTTCAGCCTCTTCCTTCGGCATAGCCTCTTTGACGACCTTCGGAGCACCGTCGACAACAGCCTTAGCTTCAGCAAGGCCGAGACCGGTGAGCTCGCGGACGACTTTGATGACCTTGATCTTGTTGGCACCAATTTCGGTGAGCTCAAGATCGAAGTCAGATTTCTCTTCAGCAGCAGCGTCGCCACCGGCAGCAGGGCCGGCTACGGCAACAGCAGCAGCAGCGGAAACGCCGAATTCTTCTTCAACGGCATGAACGAGCTCGGACAGCTCGAGAACGGACATCTTTTTGATCTCTTCAAGGAGAGCAGTAACTTTCTCAGAAGCCATTTGTTATTCCTCCATTTTTATAAATTTGATAATAATCAGTGTTGGGTGAAGCGGGCTTATTCAGCCGGTGCTTCTTCAGCGGGAGCTTCCTCAGCGGGAGCTTCTTCAGCGGCCGGAGCTTCCTCAGCGGGAGCCTCTTCAGCGGCCGGAGCTTCCTCAGCGGGAGCCTCTTCAGCAGCCGGAGCAGCTTCCTCAGCGGGAGCCTCTTCAGCAGCCGGAGCCTCTTCAGCAGCCGGAGCAGCTTCAACAGCCGGTGCCTCTTCAGCGGCCGGTGCAGCTTCTGCAGCCGGTGCCTCTTCAGCGGCCGGAGCCTCCTCAGCGCCGCCCTTGGCATCCACAACGGCCTGAATGACACGTGCAAATGCGGAAATAGGAGCGTTGAATGCGTTGCAGACAGTGGCAAGAAGAACTTCGTAAGTCGGAAGATCAGCCAGTTCGTTGACCTTGTCGAGACTGATGACAGAACCCTCAAGGTAACCGCTCTTCAGGTTGAAATTCTCATGGGACTTGGCGAACTTCTTCAGGATGCGGGCTGCAGCCGTATGGTCTTCCTTGCTGATGGCAAGTGCGGACGTACCGACCAGAACATCTTTCAGCTCGGGCAGGTTGGCTTCGTCAGCCGCTCTGCGGAGAATGGAGTTCTTGATGACGCTGTACTCAATGCCTGCTTCACGCAGTTCACGGCGAAGAACAGTGTCGTCAGCAACGTTGACGCCCTTGTATTCAACAACAACGCCGGCAACAGAGTCGTTGAGCTTGGCAGCGAGCTCTGATACAGCCTGTTTCTTGAGTTCAAGTACCTTTTCGCTTGGCAAAATGTTTCACCTCCACGTCAATAATGAAATGCCCTTCCTACAAACCGCAGGAAGGGCATGGAAAAGTCATATCTTCAGCCGGGCGGAATCCGCCGAACGGCCTGCAAACTTTTTCGTGTCTTCCCTCGGCAGGTAAGGTTTCCCTGTTACGTTCCGAAGAACACCTGCTGTCTTAGGTAAGGAACAGCTTATAAATGTTAACACGGGCGGGTGCCCATGTCAAGCACAGAATTACCGGAAAAACCCGTACTTACTTGCTCTCCAGATATTTGGCAGCGCTGAAGCGGATTCCGGGGCCCATGGTCGAGGCAATGGAGCAGCTCTTAATGTACTGGCCCTTTGCGGCAGCCGGTTTGGCCTTCACAATGGCGTCCATCAGGGTGTCCAGGTTTTCGACGAGTTTCTCAGCGCCGAAGGAAGCCTTGCCAATGGGGCAATGGATAATGTTGGTCTTGTCGAGACGATACTCAATTTTACCGGCCTTAGCCTCGGTGACAGCCTTGGCAACGTCCGGGGTAACGGTTCCGGCCTTCGGGCTCGGCATGAGTCCGCGGGGACCGAGAACACGACCGAGTTTACCAACGACGCCCATCATGTTCGGGGCGGCAATGGCAACGTCGAAGTCCATGAAGCCTTCGTTCTGGATGCGGTCGGCCAGATCTTCGGCACCGACAACTTCAGCGCCGGCCTCTTCGGCAGCCTTGGCCATGTCGCCTTTTGCAAAGACGGCTACGCGGACGGTTTTGCCGGTTCCGTTCGGAAGGACAACCGCGCCGCGGACCTGCTGGTCAGCGTGACGGGAGTCAACGCCGAGGCGGATGTTGGCCTCAATGGTCTCGTCGAACTTGGCTTTGGCGGTTTTGCAGGCAAGCTCACAGGCTTCTGCAACGTCATACGTCTTGGTCTTGTCAAAGAGCTTGGCGCTCTCGACATATTTCTTACCGTGTTTCATAGTCTATTCTACCTCCCGCATTACTCAGCAACCGTAATGCCCATGCTGCGGGCAGTACCGGCAATCATGCTCATAGCCGATTCAATGTTGGCAGCGTTCAGGTCGGGCATTTTCTGCTCGGCAATCTTCTGAATCTGCTCCTTGGTAATGGTAGCGACTTTGGTCTTGTTCGGTTCACCCGATGCCTTGTCAATACCACAAGCCTTTTTAATGAGAACGGCTGCGGGCGGAGTCTTGGTGATGAATGTGAAACTGTGATCGGCATAAACCGTAATGACGACGGGAATAATGAGACCCATGTCATTCTTGGTGCGCTCGTTGAATTCCTTCGTGAAAGCCATGATGTTGACACCATGCTGACCGAGCGCCGGACCTACAGGCGGAGCAGGCGTTGCCTGACCTGCAGGAATCTGCAGTTTGATGAAACCGATTACTTTCTGAGCCATAAATAGCACCTCCAAAAATTGTGGTCATTGGCGGAACCGGGTTCCGGTTCCTCCCACGGGACCCCCGGAGGGACCCCTGTAAACAAAGCGCCGGGACGCGCCCGAAGCGCTGATTACCAATGGGATGGCTGCCAAACAGGCAGCCGGGTCAGCGGGGTTAGTCGCCGACCGCGCGCTCAACCTGGTTGAGCTCCGTCTCAACAGCCGTTTCCCGGCCGAACATGGAGACGGTGACGCGGGTCTTGTTGTTCTCCACGTCAATGTTTTCAACGGTACCGGTGAAGTCTTTCATAGGACCGTCGTTAATGCGGACGTAGTCGCCCACTTCGTAGTTGATGGTAATGGTCTTGTGGTCCACACCGAGTCCGGCAACTTCTTCTTCGGACAGCGGCACGGGTTTGCTTTCAGGACCAACAAAGCCGGTCACACCGCGGGTGTTGCGGATAACATACCAGGCGTCGTCCGGCATGGTATACGTACCGCCGTCTTCCTCCACGGAAAGCTTGACGAACACGTAGCCCGGGAACGTCTTGCGCTCCACTTCCTTGACGGTACCGTCTTCCTTGGTTTCTTCCACCGTTTCGGTCGGTACGCTGACGTCGAGGATCCGGTCCTGCATTCCGCGGTTCTCAACAACCTTCTGGATGTTGTCCCGAACCTTGTTTTCATACCCGGAATAGGTATGGATGACATACCATTTGGATATTCCTGCCACTTGCGCTCCCTCCCGTTACAAGTACATTCCTATCAGCGCTTTGACGGCAATAATTGCGGTCTCGGCGTCCGTAACGGAAGCGTTGTAAATAACTTCTCTGAGTTTTACGAGAAGAGCGTCAGCAATCCAAACGCCGATGCCGACAATAAGAACGACCATGAGAACCACGAGGGTGTTCTTCAGGGTGTCCTTGCCGCTGGACCAGACAATCTTCTTGATTTCACTGCGGAGATCTTTGAAGAACTGCTTGATCCGTCCAAAGAACGAGACCTTCTGGTCTTTTCCGCCCTTATTATTTTTGCCGGCCGCTTTGGCATTCGTCTTCGGCTGTTTGGCAGCCTTGGCAGAAGATTTGGAATTTTTCGCCATGGAAAAAACCGCCTTCCTTACTTCGTCTCCCTGTGAAGGGTATGCTTCTTACAGAACCTGCAATACTTGTTCATTTCGAGCTTGTCAGGCGTGTTCTTCTTGTTCTTGATTGTGTTGTAGTTACGCTGTTTGCACTCCGTGCAAGCCAATGTCACGCGTACTCTCATTTCGGCACCTCCAGTTTACCTGAATGAATATTTTTGCCTCCCTCGACCGGACGGTTCCTGCGTAAAAATGCGCACAAAAAAAGAACCCTCCTTCAAGAGGTACGAAAAGTTTACCACATGAGACCCCCAAGGTCAAGCAATTTTTCGCCAAACTACGGGGTTTTTCAGCATTGAAGGCGCGAAAAAAATTCCGCGCCTCCACATGTGGTATTTGTGCAGTTTTACGGACACAAAAGTCCGGTTCAGACACCCGAAAGCCCCAGCGAGTCAATAATGTTCTGCAGACGGCTGTTTGTGGTGAAAACCTCGTCGGTCAGGGGCAGTGCTTCCAGGATTTCCCCGGCAATGTCCCGGTGTCCCTGCGCGGTCGGATAAACCGCCGGGACCACATATTTCAGCCGTTCGTTACTGACGTTCGGCAGCACCTCATAGGTTTCCGCGCCGGTGACGTCAACGTAGAGGTAGTCTTCCGCGTAGCGGGACATAACGCTGATGTGCGCGTTGACGAGTTGGGTGTAGAACGATGCCGTCCGGCAGATGGACTGCAGCTCCGCGTCCTCCGGCTGGAGCTTCTCGAACGGGTTCATCATGCCCACCGCCACGAGCGTCACATCCGGGTTGAGCTCGTAGATGTCTGCAATAAGGGTGTCCCAGTTCTTCACAAAATTCTGGTATCCGACGCGGATGGCGTTCTTCATGGACGCGGTAAAGTCTTGTCCCTGCGCGCCGGCCGCCCGGTTGATCTGGGCAATGGCATTGCTGAAAATGTCATTGGCGCCCACCTGGATGGTCATCAGCTTGGCCTTTCCAATGAGTTTCCGGAGCTTCGGACCGGATTTTGCTGCCTTTTTGGGCGATACAGCTCCGAACTGGAACATCAGTTCATCGCCCTCATAAGCGTCTTCCAGCAGAAAACGCAGTTCCTGCGTGCGGTAGCCGGTACAGTCCGGCAGGCTCAGTTTCGTGCCCAGTGCCTTGGCCAGGACGGTCGGATACGCCGTGTTTTTGGCGTTCCAGCTGTCGCCGATGGCAAGGTAACGGGAATACTTATGGTGGTCCGTCGGGGTTGCCGCAGCGGCCGGGACCGCAAACGTTGCCGCGCAGAATATGGCCGCCAGGAGACCGGCCAGGATGGTCCGGATTCGTGTCATCAGGAATGCCTCACTTCACAGTCAATTGCCGTTTACATTTCTCAGAAAATGTAATGTACTAACTCATTATAAGGGAGCCATTATTCCCGGTCAAGAGTTCAAAAAGAAGTATTCAACAAGTTGTTTTCCCTTTCCAATTATGTTAAATTCTTATTGCAAAAAACATTCGGAGGTGTTTCTAAATTATGGGAATGTTTGATAAACTGCTGGCCAACCTGAAGGCCAGCCGGAAGATCATTGTTCTGACCGAAGGCACGGATGCGCGCATTCTGAGCGCCGCGGCCCGTCTTCTGGAAGAGGACCTGATGGACGTCATCCTCTGCGGCAATGTGGAAGATGTTAAAGCAGCGGCCGCCGAAGGCGGTTTTGACATTTCGAAAGCCACCATCCTGGACCCGCTGACCTACCCGGAAATGGACGCTCTTGTCGACCAGATGGTAGAACTCCGCCGCGGCAAGCAGACCCCGGAAGAGTGCCGTGACCTGCTGACCAAGTCCAACTACTTCGGCACCATGCTCGTCAAGGCCGGCAAAGCCGACGCCCTGCTCGGCGGCGCCACCTATTCCACGGCTGACACCGTGCGCCCGGCCCTGCAGATCATCAAATGCAAGAAGGGCTCCAACCTTGTCAGCTCCTCCTTCATCCTGTTCCGCACCAAGGACGGCGAAGAAGAGAAAATTGCCATGGGCGACTGCGCCATCAACCTTGCCTACACCGACCGCCTGGACCAGGACGGCAACGTCGTCCTCTCCGCAGCCCAGCAGCTGGCGGAAGTTGCCGTAGAAACGGCACGTACGGCCGACTATTTCGGCATTGACCCGAAGGTGGCCGTCCTCTCCTTCTCCACCTACGGCTCCGGCAAGGGCGGCACGGTCCAGCTCTCCCACGACGCGGTGGAAGAAGCCCGCAAAATTGACCCGGACCTCGTCATTGACGGTGAGTTCCAGTTTGACGCTGCCGTCTCCGAGGAAGTGGCCAAAACCAAGTGCCCGGATTCCAAGGTGGCCGGCAAAGCCAACACCTTCATTTTCCCGCTGATTGAAGCCGGCAACATCGGCTACAAGATTGCCCAGCGGCTCGGCGGCTTTGAAGCCTATGGTCCCATCCTTCAGGGCCTCAACGCTCCCATCAACGACCTGTCCCGCGGCTGCGTGGCAGAAGAGGTCTACAAGATGGCCATTATTACCGCCGGCATGGCATAATGCGGCCCTCATCAATCAATGGAACACAAAAAAAAGACCCGCCGTACGGCGGGTCTTTTTTGTTGAATTATTCGCCGGTGCGGGCGAGCTTCTCCTCCTGCTCTTTCTGGACCTCCGGGAAGGCCGAGAGCATGGGCTCAACGTCCTTGTTCCGCATGTGGCGGTCCACATAGTTCTTGACAATGCGGTAAACCGTCGGAGACAGGGCAAGAACACCAATTAAGTTGGGAATCATCATCAGGCCGTTGAAGGTGTCGGAGAGGTCCCAGGCAAGGTTGTCGCCCATGACCGCGCCGCCGAAGATGGCAACGACGAAGATGACTTTATAGAGCATGGTTGCCTTGGTGCCGAACAGGTACTCCCAGGCCTTAGTGCCGTAGTGACTCCAGCCAAGGACCGTGGAGAAGGCGAACAGCATAATGGCAATGGCAATGAATGCCGCACCGAATTTTCCGAAATGCAGGGAGAAGACGGTGGAAATCATGTTGGCTTTGGTCAGTTCCGCACCGTTGAACTCGGTGACGGCAACGCCGGTCTCCAGGTCAACAAGTCCGGAGGACAGAACGGCAAAGGCCGTCAGGGTGCAGACGACCCAGGTATCGGCAAAGACTTCGAAGATGCCCCACATGCCCTGACGAACGGGCTCGGAGACGTTGGAGTTCGAGTGGACCATGACGGAGGAACCGAGACCGGCTTCGTTCGAGAAGACGCCGCGTTTCATACCCTGTTCAATGGCCAGCTTAATGCCGTAACCGACAACACCGCCGGCAGCGGATTTCCAGGCAAAGGCGCCATGGAAGATGGCACCGAAGACTTCGCGGAACATATGATGGTTCCAGACCAGAATGACAATGGCGCCGATCATGTAAAGAAGAACCATGAACGGAACAATTTTCTCCGTAACTTTTGCAATTCTCTGCAGTCCGCCGACAATGACGAGACCGGCAAAGAAGAGAACGACCACGCCGGTAATCCAGGTCGGGACATGGAACACGCTGGCCATGTTGCCCGAAATGGAGTTGACCTGCGTCATGTTGCCAATGCCGAAGGAGGCAATGACACAGAAGATGGAAAACAGAATGCCGAGGCCTTTGCCCACGCCCTTCATGTTCTTGTAGGAACCGAGGCCGTCGCGCAGGTAGTACATGGCACCGCCGGACCATTCGCCGTTGATGTTCTTGCGGCGATAGTAGATACCGAGAACATTTTCAGAGAAGTTGGTCATCATGCCGAAGAAGGCAATGAGCCACATCCAGAAAACAGCGCCGGGGCCGCCGGTGATGATGGCGCCGGAGACACCGACAATGTTACCGGTGCCGACGGTGGCGGCCAGTGCAGTAGCCAGAGACTGGAACTGCGAAATGGACTTGTCTTCGGTGTGACTGGTGACTTCCTTGTCACGGAAGACAGCGCCAATGGTGTTCTTCCACCAATGGCCAAGGTGGCTGACCTGATAAAACTTGGTCAGTACGGTCATGAGAACGCCGACCACAGTCAGAAGGATCAGTGCGGGCCAGCCCCAGACAAATCCATTGACTGCATCATTAATTCGGGTAATGAAATCCAGCATTCAATTTTCCCCTTTCCTTATTTCAAAAATACAATGACAAAATTTTACCACAATGAAGTACTAAAGGGCAACATTTTTCATTAAAAGAAAAAGGAGAGCATTTTGCTCTCCTTTTTAGGCCTGTACCTTCAAAACTGAACAAAGGACATCTACTCATAAAACGCTGAGTACGTTTACTCTAAGTACCTGGATTAGTCAAGCCCTCGACCTATTAGTACCGCCTGGCTGAACATGTCACCATGCTTACACTTGCGGCCTATCAACCTGTTAGTCTTTCAGGGGTCTTACTAGCTTACGCTATGGGATATCTTATCTTGGAGATGGCTTCACGCTTAGATGCTTTCAGCGTTTATCCAAACCGCACTTAGCTGCCCAGCGGTGCCACTGGCGTGACAACTGGTGCACCAGCGGTGCGTCCATCCCGGTCCTCTCGTACTAGGGACA
>ONLO01000093.1 GCA_900318715.1 uncultured Eubacteriales bacterium
CGAGCGCGTGGTCAACGTCATTGCCGAAAAATCGAACAACCCCCGCTGGGCCTGGGACTGCTATCGCCGTTTCATCCAGATGTTCTCTGACGTCGTTATGGAAGTCGGCAAGAAGTATTTTGAACAGCTCATCGACAAGATGAAAGAAGAAAAGGGTGTGAAGCAGGACGTTGAACTGACTGCGGAAGACCTCAAGACCCTCGCCGGCCAGTTCAAAGAGGAATATAAGAACCAGCTCGGCAAGGATTTCCCGGACGATCCGAAAGAGCAGCTTTTCGAAGCGATCAAGGCTGTGTTCCGTTCCTGGGACAACCCGCGCGCCAACGTTTATCGCCGTGACAACGACATCCCCTACTCCTGGGGTACTGCTGTCAACGTGCAGGCGATGGCCTTCGGCAACATGGGCGACGATTGCGGCACCGGCGTTGCGTTTACCCGTGACCCGGCCACCGGCAACAAGGGCCTCTTTGGTGAGTTCCTGACCAACGCCCAGGGCGAAGACGTCGTCGCCGGCGTCCGCACCCCCATGCACATTTCCGAAATGGAAGAGAAATTCCCGGAGGCGTTTGCCGAGTTCAAGAAGGTCTGCGCCACCCTGGAAGACCATTACAGAGACATGCAGGACATGGAGTTCACCGTGGAGCACGGCAAACTCTACATGCTGCAGACCCGTAACGGCAAGAGAACCGCGCAGGCCGCTCTGAAAATTGCCTGTGACCTCGTCGACGAGGGCATGCGCACCGAGCAGGAAGCCGTTCTCATGATTGATCCGCGTAACCTGGACACCCTTCTTCACCCGCAGTTCGACGCGGCCGTCCTGAAGAAGACCGAGCCGCTCGGCAAGGGTCTTGGTGCTTCCCCCGGCGCTGCCTGCGGTAAAGTCGTCTTCACCGCTGAGGATGCCGAAGAGTGGAACAACCGCGGCGAAAAAGTCGTCCTGGTCCGTCTTGAGACCTCTCCGGAAGACATTACCGGCATGAAAGCGGCACAGGGCATCCTGACCGTCCGCGGCGGTATGACCTCCCACGCAGCGGTCGTTGCCCGCGGCATGGGTTCCTGCTGCGTCTCCGGCTGCACGGACATCAACATGGACGAAGAAAACAAGAAGTTCACGCTGAATGGTGTCACCTTCCAGGAAGGCGACTACATCTCCATTGACGGCACCACCGGTAACATTTACCAGGGCGAAATGCCGACCGTCGAGGCACAGATTGCCGGCGAATTCGGCCGCGTCATGGCCTGGGCCGACAAGTACCGCAGACTGAAGGTCCGCACCAATGCGGATACGCCGACGGATGCCAAGAAAGCCCGCGAACTGGGCGCCGAAGGCATTGGCCTCTGCCGTACGGAGCATATGTTCTTTGAGGCAGACCGTATTGCGGCCTTCCGCGAAATGATCTGCTCCGACACCGTGGAAGAGCGCGAAGCCGCTCTGGAGAAGATCCTGCCGTATCAGCAGGGTGACTTCGAGGCCCTCTACGAAGCCATGGAAGGCCGGCCCGTTACCATCCGGTTCCTGGACCCGCCGCTCCATGAGTTCGTACCGACCGAGGAAGCCGACATTGAGCTGCTTGCCAAAGCCAAGAACAAATCCGTTGACGAAATCAAGGCTATCATCACCAGCCTTCACGAGTTCAACCCCATGATGGGTCACCGTGGCTGCCGTCTGGCCGTCACCTATCCGGAAATTGCCGCCATGCAGACCAGAGCGGTCATCCGTGCCGCCATCAAGGTCAAGAAGGCCCATCCGGACTGGCCGCTGGTTCCGGAAATCATGATCCCGCTGGTCGGCGAAGTCAAAGAGCTCAAGTTCGTCAAGAAGATCGTCGTTGAAACGGCGGATGCGGAAATTGCCGCGGCCGGCGCAGACCTCAAATACGAAGTCGGCACCATGGTCGAAATTCCGCGTGCCTGCCTGACCGCCGATGAAATTGCGGCCAACGCAGACTTCTTCTGCTTCGGCACCAACGACCTGACCCAGATGACGTTTGGCTTCTCCCGTGACGACGCCGGTAAGTTCCTCAGTTCTTACTATGACGTCAAGATCTTTGAGAACGACCCGTTCGCAAAGCTGGACCAGAAGGGCGTCGGCAAACTCATGAAGATGGCCCTCGACCTCGGCAAACCGGCCAACCCGGCGCTCCACTGCGGCATCTGCGGTGAGCACGGCGGTGACCCGACCTCCGTCGAGTTCTGCCACGGTCTCGGCCTGGACTATGTGTCCTGTTCGCCGTTCCGTGTCCCCATTGCCCGCCTTGCCGCGGCACAGGCTGCCATTAAAGAGAACGCATAAGACAACCGGCAAAAGAACAAAAGACCCGCTCCCCGGAGCGGGTCTTTTTCTGGTATAATGGGGAACAGCGAATCCAATCCATTCATAAAGGAGTGTTAACAGTGGGAAAAAAGATTATTGTTGCAGGCGCCGGACACGGCGGACTGACCGCGGCGGCGCTGCTGGCCAAAGCCGGTTACGACGTCACCATCTATGAGCGCCATGCTGCGGACAACATGGGCTATGACTGGACGGATATTTTTGATCCGAAGGCGCTTGACGTCGTCGGCTGTCCGCGCCCGGAAGAAGTCGGTCTTCCCTGGGAGTGGAAAATTGACATGACGTTCTTCGGCCCTCACACCACACAGGACAAGAAGATCCGCCAGCGCGTCCCGGATGACCCGCAGGAAATGGAAATCAAGATGGAGCGCTCGGACATCTACAAGCTCCTCATTGACTTTGCCACGGGCAGCGGCGCAAAGATGGAATACGGCGTCAACATCAAGGGCCCCATTATGGACAAAGACCGCGTTATCGGTATTTCCACCGACAAAGGCGACTTCTTTGCCGACCTGGTCATTGATGCCGCCGGCGCCGAATCCGTCATCCGGACGAAACTGCCGGACCGTCTCGGCATCCAGAAGCACCCGACCTGGGGCGAAAAATTCTATGTGTACCGCGCGTTTTATGACCTGCCGGTAGACCCCGCCACCGTGGACGACAAGTACAAGGTCATGCTGTATCCGGACCCCGAATCCATCGGCATTGGCTGGATTGCTACCGAAGATACCTTCTCCGACCTGCTGATCGGCCACATGGACCCGCTCACCATGCCCGAGGTGGAGGAAATTGCGGAACGGTACCGCAAGACCAACCCGCAGCTCGGCACCGTCAAACAGCGCGGCGGCCAGATGGTCCTCATCCCGGTCCGTCAGCCGCTGTCCATTATGGTGGCCGACGGATATGCCGCCATTGGTGACTCCGCCTTCATGACGGTCCCCATCATCGGCTCCGGCATTGGCAACGCCATCAAGAATTCCAAGATTCTGGCCGAGACCATTATGGCGGACACGGCCGGAACCTATTCGGCAGAGACCCTGTGGGACTACCAGTACCGGTATTTCCAGACCATGGGCAAGAACATTGCGCCGCTGGCGCTCGTCAAGCTCCTGCTGACCCGGATTTCCCAGGACCAGCTGGACTTCGCCTTCAACGAGGGCATCCTGACCTGGCATGAGCTGACCATTACGGCCAACCACACCAGCCTCTGGAAATTCCTGCACTTTGACCCGAACCTGCCGAAGCGCGGCCTGGCCCTGCTGAAGGACAAAGACCTTCTCGGAAAAGGAGCCGGCGTGGTGGCGGACGTTGCCGCCTGCCTCGTCATTGAGCAGTTCCTGCCGAAGAAGTATTCCCGTGCCAAGGTCAAGGCCTGGGCCAAAGCTTATGACACCGTCTTTACCCACCGGCTGAAGGCCATGGGCAAAGTATAAAAAGAGAGACCCGCTCCGAACGAGCGGGTCTTTTTATGGCAAGGAGAAGGTTTCCGTACTTGTTAATGAAAAACAGACCGACGAGACAAAACGCAGCTCCCATCAGTTTCTGCCACGTCAGGGTCTCATGGTAGAGCGCCCATCCGACAAACAGAAGCAGCACGGCGACCGAGACGCCTTGCACCAGAGACAGCGTGTTGACCTGCCAGCCGACTTTGTAAGCGTACAGGAAGCCGACTTCCAGTCCGGCAATGACCAGGCCGAGCCCGAAGGGCGCCCAGTTGGTCTTCTGGTATTCCGCCAGAATGCTCCCGCCGGAGATGGCATAGAACAGGAGGAAGGAAAAGACCGTTGCCACGGCATAGGTTATGGTCATGGAGGCCAGCGGGTCCATGGAGAGGGGCAGTTCCTTGGCGCAGATCTGATAAACGACATTGGCGAAGATGACCAGAGCCGCCGGCCAGAGATAAGCAAGACTCATGTCAAATACCAAGCTCGAATTTGAGCTGAGGCGCCTGGGGTTCGTAGTCCAGCATTTCGAAGTCGTCGAGGGTAATGTCCTCGAAGGCGCAGCCGGGCTCCTTGCGGAGCACAAGCATGGGCTGCGGCGCGCCGGGGTTCTGTGCGGCTTCTTCTTTTGCTTTTTCTGCGCGATTCAGCATTTCCTGTGCATTCTCAAAGTGCCGGTCATAAATCTGCTCATTGGCTACGAAGTGCGTGAAGACGCCGGGCTTGTAGCCGGTGACGCAGGCAATCATGAGAAGAAGCGAGGCATACTGGATCTCGTTGATGCCGCCGGCGCCGGATGCGGTGAGCATGTCGCCGCTGCGCTGGATGAGGCTCATGTCGAGGTACTCGCCGCGGACGTTCCATATGGTGAGGAATGCGCAGGGGGCAAGGCCCGGGGTCTCCCGGAGGTCGGTCTCCTGCCACAGGGACATGACCTTCCGCCGGCCGTACGGGTCGGCCTTAATATTGTCAATGAGTTTGTGGACAAGGTCGTAGCGTTTTACGGTAGCGCCGTATCGCTGCCCAATGGTGCCGTCTCCAATGTCCCAGGGACCCCACCAGGTGACGCCCATGTCCTCCATTTCGGAGAGGACGTTGGTCGGGTGCTGGTAAATGGTGAAGATTTCCCGGATGCCGGTCTTCCAGGCCTGGCGGCGCAGCGTGCAGATGGGGAAGTCGCCCTTGGAGAGGTCATACTTGCGCATGACGTGGTTCACGCTGATGGTGTGGGCCGGGGTTCCGTCCTCGTACTTCGGGCGGGGGTCAATGTCTTTGTATCCGTTGTCCAGAATGTTGCGGATGTCCTGGACCATGTATTCGTCTGCGCGGGTCATAGCAGTCACCTTGCTTTACTAGAGTCGTTGCCTAATATTTTAATGGAGCCGGGAAGGTTTGTCCACATTCCCTCTAAATCTTTATTATTATACAATCCGGTGCTATAATGTCTATGCCCGGCCGGAACGCCCCGGACGGAACAAAAGCCCAACATTCAAGGAGGACAACATGTCGGAAAGTATGCTCAAGAGTGACCTTACAGAATTTGCCTCTGCACTGGCATCGTCTGCACCGGTGCCGGGCGGCGGAGGAGCAGCTGCCCTGGCCGGCGCCCTTGCCGCGGCGCTTGGCAGCATGGTGGGAAATCTCACTGTGGGAAAGAAAAAATACAAGGACAACGAGCCGCGTCTCATTGAGATGAACGCCGCCGCCGAAACGCTGCGCGCGGACCTGCTGCGCCAGATTGACGCCGACGCGGAAGGCTTCGAGCCGCTGTCCAAAGCCTATGGCATTCCGAAGGACGAGCCCGGCCGGGACGAGACCCTCGAGAAGTGCCTGCACATGGCGGCCGCCGCTCCCATGGAAATCCTGCGGCTGTCCTGTGACGCCGTGGCGCTGGCCGAAGAGTATGCCCGCCTCGGTTCCAAACTGATGATTTCGGACGCCGGCTGCGCCGCCGCCCTTGGCGAAGCCGCCATCCGTGCCGCGGCCCTCAACGTCCGCGTGAATACCCGCCTGATGAAGGACCGCGACTACGCGGAAACCATGAATCAGGAACTGGAAGAGCGCCTCCAGAAGTACATTCCGGTGGCGAAAGAAACCTATAGTATTGTGGAAGGAGAATTGGCATGAGTGAACTGTGGAAAGGAAAACCCGTTGCCGATGCCCTGGACGTGGAGACGTCCGCCCGCGTAGAAGCGCTGAAAGCCAAGGGGGTTACGCCCTGCCTTGCCATCCTCCGGGTCGGCGAGCGGGAGGACGACCTCGCCTATGAGCGCGGCGCCCTGAAACGCACCGAGAAGAACGGCGTGGCCGTCAAGCAGGTGCTCCTGCCGGCCGACGTCAGCCAGGAGGACCTGATGGCCGCCATTGAGGACCTCAACAAGGACGACACCGTCCACGGCGTCCTCATGTTCCGGCCGCTGCCGAAGCATCTGGACGAAGCGTCCGCCTGCGAAGCCCTGCTTCCGGAGAAGGACATTGACGGCCTCACCCGCGGCTCCATGGCCACCATTTATTCCGGCAGCGGCGCCGGATTTGCACCCTGCACGGCAGAGGCCTGCATTGCCATGCTGGACCACTACGGCTACGACCTCAAAGGCAAGCGCGCCGTCGTCATCGGCCGCAGCCTGGTCATCGGCAAGCCGGTCGCCATGCTGCTCATGGCCCGCCATGCCACGGTCACGGTCTGCCACAGCCGCACCGTCGACATGCCGTCCGTCACGAAAGACGCGGACGTTGTCATCTGCGCGCTCGGCCGTGCCGAAATGATAACGGGGGACTACTTTGCCCCCGGCCAGACCGTTCTGGACGTCGGCATCAACTGGTCCGAGGAAAAGAACAAACTCGTGGGCGATGTAGCCTTTGACGAAGCCGCCGAAATCGTATCCAACATTACGCCGGTCCCGGCCGGAGTCGGCTCCGTCACCACGGCACTTCTGGTCCGCCATGTGGTGGAGGCCGCAGAGAAAACCGTATGAATTCGAACTTACAGGAGCTCCTGAACGCCGTGGCCGACGGAAGTATTTCGCCGGAGGAAGCGGCCGTTAAACTGCGGATGGAACCGTTTGAGGATCTTGGCTACGCCAAGGTCGACCATCACCGCAAGGTCCGTCAGGGAGCGGCGGAAGTCATCTATGGCGAGGGCAAGACCGCGGAACAGATCATTGGCATTGTAAAAGCCATGGCGGAGCGGGACGGCAAAAACATCCTCGTGACCCGAACCAATGCGGAAAAGGCGGCGGACATCAAGGCCGCCGGCATTCCGCTGGACTACCACGCCCTGCCGCAGTTCGGCGTTGCCTATCCGGAAGAGCGGAAGACGGTGGGCCGCATTGTCGTGGCCACCGGCGGCACCAGTGACATTCCCGTAGCCGAAGAGGCCGCCCTTACCGCCGAGACCCTCGGCAGCCGGGTCGACCGCCTCTACGACGTCGGCGTGGCCGGCCTGCACCGGCTGCTCGGCAACACGGATATCCTCCTGCAGGCACGTGTCGTCATTGCCGTGGCGGGAATGGAAGGGGCCCTGGCCTCGGTCGTCGGCGGACTCGTCGACTGCCCGGTCATTGCCGTGCCGACCAGCGTCGGTTACGGCGCCAACTTCGGCGGCCTGTCCGCCCTGCTCTCCATGCTCAACTCGTGTGCCTCCGGCAGCTGCGTCGTCAACATTGACAACGGCTTCGGCGCCGGATTCCTGGCCAACCGCATCAATCAGATGAAGAGCCCGGAGGAATAAAAATGGGCTGAATCGCTCAAAAAAACGGAGGAAACCACTATGTCTGCTCCAGCAGAATTCCTGAACGCATATAACGGCATCGGCGCCAAGAAGGCGTCCATGCCCATTTACCGGATGATCATCCTCGGCATTCTGGCCGGCGTGCTCATCGGCATGGGCGCGGTGGTCAGCACCACCGGCTCGTTTGCGGTAGCCAACCCCGGCCTGCAGAAAGTTGTGGCGGGGCTCCTGTTCCCGTTCGGCCTTATCATGGTCGTCTTCACGGGTGCCGAGCTCTTCACCGGCAACTGCCTCATTTCCATTCCGGTCATGGACCGCAAGGTGTCGGTCGGCGGCATGCTCCGCAACTGGGGCCCGGTTTACGTCGGCAACTTTATCGGCTCTCTGCTGCTGGCGGCGGCCTGTGCGTATTTCGGACAGATCGGCCTGGCCGACGGCGCGCTGGCGGCTGCGGCCATGAAGACCGCCCTTGCCAAGTGCTCGCTGAGCTTCGGCAAAGCCCTGGTGTTCGGCATCGGCTGTAACTTCCTGGTCTGCCTGGCCGTCTCCTGTGCCATTATGGCCAAATCCGCGCCGGGCAAAGCGCTGGGCGCCTACCTCCCGGTGGCGTTTTTCGTCATGGCGGGCTTCGAGCACAGCGTGGCCAACATGTACTACATTCCGGTCGGCCTCTTTGCCAAGACCGTCCCGGCGTACGCTGCAGCGGCCGCAGATGCGGGCCTCAACCTGGCGGCTCTCACCTGGGGGAACTTCCTGCTGCACAACCTGCTGCCGGTCACCCTCGGCAACATCATCGGCGGGGTCTGCTACGCCGCCATCCTCTATTATGGCCACAGAGTCAAAAATGAGGGATAAGCGGGCGGAAAAATAGTGCATTTTTAGGCTTGTATTTCCGGCCGTTTTGGTTATGATATATCTGTAAGTACAAACCAAATATCTCGGGACAGAGTAGGCCCGGCGCGTTAAGTGTCACAGGATGGGACGTTGCCTGTGAACGAAGGTCATGTGGACCGCGTTGCCGCCGCCGCATCCGCTGCCACCAGGAACAATAAATTGCTCCTTTCGTGGCAACTGTCACGAAAGGAGTGTTTTTATGTCCAAGATGAATGTTCGCCAGCTGACGCTGGATGCCATGCTGGCCGCCATGTGTGCGGTCCTCGGCTTCATTGCCATTGACATGCAGAGCCTGAAGATTACCTTCGAAGGCTTCCCGGTCCTGGTCGGAGCCCTTATTTTCGGGCCGCTCGACGGATTCATGGTCGGTTTCGTCGGCACGTTTGTGTACCAGCTGCTCCGCTACGGCTTTACGGCCACCACCCTCATCTGGGTCCTGCCGTATGCGCTGTCGGGCCTCATTGTCGGTTTTGTGGCCAAGCGCTTCAACTTCGACATGAACAAAAAGGAAATCCTGATTACGGTTATGATCAACGAACTCGTGGTCCTGCTCATCAACACCGTCGGCATCTATATTGACAGCAAGATCTACGGGTATTATCACCCGGCCATCATCACCGGCATGCTGCTGCCGCGCATTGGCATTGCCGTAGCCAAGGGCCTGGCCTACAGCGCCATCATCCCGCCGCTGCTGACCCCGCTCTGCAAACTGGTGCGCCGCAACCGCCGGAAACGTCCGGTGCCGGCCGCGGAACCGAAGGAGACAAAATGACCCCACAGGAAGCCATTGCGTATATTGATAACTTTACATGGAGCACCACGCGTCTGGGCCTGTCCCGGACGCGTGAACTCCTGTCTGCCATGGGAGACCCGCAGAAGAAGCTGCGGTTCATCCATGTGGCCGGCAGCAACGGCAAGGGAAGCACCTGCGCCATGCTGGCCGCCATCCTGCAGCGGGCCGGGTACAAGACCGGGCTCTACACGTCGCCGTTCATTGAGGAATTCGGCGAACGGATGCAGGTGAACGGGGAGAACATTCCGGGCGAGGCACTTGCGTCCATTACGGAGCGGGTGCGCGTCCTTGCGGATGCCATGGAAGACCATCCGTCCCAGTTTGAACTGGTAACGGCGGTGGCCATGCAGTACTTCTATGAAGCTCAGTGTGACATTGTTGTTCTGGAGGTCGGCATGGGCGGCGAACTGGACAGCACGAACGTCATTGACTGCCCGGACGTGGCCGTCATTACGAACATTGGCCTGGAGCATACCGAGTATCTGGGCAATACGCTGACCGAAATTGCGCAGACCAAGGCCGGCATAATTAAGGAAGGCTGCCGGGTCGTGCTGTACGACGGCGAACCGGAGGTCCGGGACGTCGTCCGCCGTGTCTGTGCGGAGAAGCACGCCGGCCTTCTGGAAACGGACTTTTCAAAACTGGTCCCGGGCAGTCAGTCCCTGGACGGCCAGACCTTTTCGTATGAAGGCGCCCCGTACCGGGTAGCGCTGCTCGGCCCGCACCAGCTGCACAATGCGGTCGTGGTGCTGGAGACAGTACGGACGCTCCGGGATCTCGGCTGGGCCGTTCCGGAGGAAGCTGTGCACGAGGGTCTCCGCACCGTGTCGTGGCCGGCCCGTCTGGAGGTCTTAAACCGGGAACCGCTGTTCATCCTGGACGGCGGCCACAACCCGCAGTGTGCGGAGGCGCTGGCCGATGCATTAAGTGAAATCCTGCCGAAAGATCCTGCCACCGGCAAGCCAAAAAAAGCGGTCTTCCTGGCCGGCGTTCTGGCGGACAAGGACTACAATGCCATGCTGGACTTCGTGGTACCGTTTGCCCGTGCGTTCATTTGCACCACCCCGCAGAGCAACCGCGCCCTGCCGGCCGCCGACTTTGCCAAAGCGGTGGAGGCCAAAGGCATTCCGGCAACACCCTTCGAAGACATTCCGAAGGCCCTGCTGCATGCCCTTTTGGAGGCCGGGGAAGACGGCGCGGTCGTCAGCTTCGGCTCCCTGTACCAGGCCGGCGCGGTCCGGTCGGCGTACAAGGATGCCCTGCGGAAGTTCTGGCGGAAGACCAGAATGGCGGCCCGCGAAGCGCTGTCCGAAGACGAGCGCCGGGAGAAATCGGACGCCATCCTGGACCGCATCCTGGCGCTGCCGGAATTCCGGAACGCCAAAACCGTCATGATTTACAACTCCGTCGGAGGAGAAGTCCAGCTGGAACGCCTCCCTGCCGCCGCTTCGGCCGCCGCAGACGCCAACCCGTCAGACGCCGCGGACCTGACCGGCAAGCGCTACGTCTACCCG
>ONLO01000054.1 GCA_900318715.1 uncultured Eubacteriales bacterium
CGCCTGAACGGGGTCCTGGAGTACGAGATGTCCAAGGCACAGTCCACCATCCTCATTGAGCCGACCGGCGAAAACCCGGACATGGACGCGGCGGCCGACGCCGTTTCCAAGGTGTTCGGCATTGCCGGTTTCTCCCGTGCCGCCGCGGTGGACAAGAACATGCAGGCCATTGTCAAGGCGGCCGCCGAGTACCTGCGGGAGGACCTGCTCTCCATTTCGAAATTCAAGGTGGAGTCCAAGCGGTCCGACAAGAATTTCCCGCTGAAGAGCCCGGAAATCAGCAAACAGCTCGGCGGATACCTGCTGAGCCATTTTCCGAACCTCTCCGTGGATGTCCACGACCCGGATCTGGTCGTCACCGTGGAGGTGCGGGAAAAATATGCCTACATCCACGGCAACCAGAAAAAAGGCGCGGGCGGCATGCCCGTCGGAACCGCCGGCAAGGCGGCCATCCTCATCTCCGGCGGCATTGACAGCCCCGTGGCCGCGTATTGTATGGCCAAACGGGGACTGGTCCTTACCGGTATCCATTTTGCATCGCCTCCGTACACGAGTGTCCGCGCCGAGGAGAAAGTCCACGAGCTCATGCGGGAAGTGGCGGAATACGCGGGGCGCATGAACCTCTTCGTCGTCCCGTTCACGGAAATCCAGGAACACATCCGGGACGACTGCCCGGAGGAGCTGTTCACCATCATCATGCGCCGTATGATGATGCGGGTGGCCGAAAAAATTGCCCGTCAGGAGGACTGCGGGGCGCTCATTACCGGCGAAAGCCTCGGCCAGGTGGCCAGCCAGACGCTCGGCGCCATCCAGTGCACGGACGCGGTGGCCGGCCTTCCGGTCTTCCGGCCGCTCATTGGCATGGACAAGAACGAAATTGTCGAAATTTCGCGTAAAATAGGCACCTTTGACACCTCCATAGAGCCCTACGAGGACTGCTGCACCATCTTCACGCCGCGGCACCCGAAGCTGCGCCCGAACGTGCAGAAAGCGGAGCAGGCCGAAGCGGCCATGGACGTGGACGCGCTGGTGGAACGCGCCGCCGCCGGGGTGAAACTGGTGAAGATTGACCGCATCAAATATTGAATTATTCCAAAACATTCACAAAAGGGTAAAAACTTTCGGGAACAGAACCTTTATAATATTAAGATAATGATGCATTACTTAGAACTTTCCTTTCCGCTGTCCCGGCCCGGTATAGAACCGGACCGCTGCCCCGACCTTCTGCCACTGGCACAGACCTGTGTCCGCGGACTGCGGGAGGCCGGGAAGACTGTGGCGTTAGCCGAGTCCTGCACCGGCGGTCTTCTTGCCAAGACCCTGACGGATGCGGCGGGCGCGTCGGATGTGTTCCAGTGCGGCATTGTGGCCTACTCGGAACAAATCAAGCAGGAACTGCTCGGCGTGTCGGAGGAGACGCTGAAACGGTACTCGGTCGTCAGCGCGGAGACGGCTGCCGAAATGGCGGCCGGCGTGCGGGAAGCGGGCCATGCCGACATTGGCATCGGGGTCACCGGCGTCGCCGGACCCGGCCCGGACGGACATCATCCGGAAGGCGAAATCTATTTGGCGTTGGCGGAGGAATCGAACATCCGGGTCCTTCGCATCCCGCCGAAGCCCCGCGGCCGCATGCGCAACCGGCAGCTGGCAGCGGAACAGGCATTTTTAATGCTTTCTGAAATTTTGTGAAAGATGAAGAGGGAGACCACCATGTCAGAACGTCCCGAGGAGAACAGAGCAAAGGCCAGGGCAAAAGCCAAAGCCCGGGCAAGAGCCAGGGCACGCGCCCGGATCCAGGAACAGAATACATCCGGAAAAGCAAAACCCGGTTCGCTGGAAGCGGCGGCCGAGGCCTTTGAGGAGGCCAAAGCCACGGAGGCCCGCAAGGCCACCGCGCGGAAAATCAACGAAACGGACGGCGGGCGCATTGCGCTCTATAATCTGGAGCTGACGCTGCCGGAGCAGGAACAGGCGCCGGCGGATCTGCGCGCCATTTCCGAAGAGTTCTCCGAGGCCGCCGGCTTTGTATACGACGAAGCCGAGCCCGCCGCAGC
>ONLO01000187.1 GCA_900318715.1 uncultured Eubacteriales bacterium
CGCTTGGGGCTTGTTTGTATGGTTTTTTAACATTTCTGAAAGGAGAGGTTTCCAATGGCAAAACATTCTGGTGGAGCCAAAATGACCAAAGTCGAAAAGAAAGTTGAAAAGAAAACTCCGGACGGAGTAACCCATTTCGGACACAGTGGAGGAGCTAAAATGGAAAACGTAGAAAAGAACATTGAGAAAATTGAGCGCAAAAAGAAAAGAAGCCTTAAGAATCTCTTTGGCCTTCTGGGCGTCATGATGGTTGCCGTTATTCTGGCACTGACGCTTGCTTCCTGCACCTCTGGGGAAGTCAAGACTTATACCACCGAAGAACTCGCTGCCAAGTATGAAACGAATGATCCGACCGACTTCGCGAAGACCAAGATGTACATTGAGGGCCAGTTCTATGAGTATAAGGGCGACAAATTCACCCTGATCCCCATCGACACTGACGGCGACGGTTATGGCGTCACCTTCACCTGCAAAGACTATGACGGCAAAGTCAAGAAGCTTGCCAAGAAAGCCGACACCCAGGATCTTGTCACGGTTCTTGGTACGGTTGTCAAAGTCAACAACGACGGATATGTCATTGACGTTGATTCTCTGACGCTTCCGGAATAACCGCATTTTGAAATGCCTCCCTTCGGGGAGGCATTTTTTCGTGTTTATTGAACTTAAACTCCTCTTATAGTATAATTTATTAGTTTAAAAGGAGTACTGTTTATGGCCAGAAAGCAATGGAATATCTGCCAATTGAATAAGGAACTTGCATCCGGAATTGCGGCGCGGTATTCCATTGATCCGTTTGCCGCCTTGCTGCTGAGTCAGCGAGCACAGGGGGACGAAGCCTTCCTGACCGAATTCTTTGACCGCTCCGAAGAGTATCTGGACCCGTTTCTTTTGCCCGACATGGACAAAGCGGTGGACCGGATCAACGACGCCATCTTTGACTACGAGCGCATCTGCATTTTCGGGGACTACGACGCCGACGGCGTTACGTCCACCACGCTCCTGTACTCGTATCTTCTGACCCAGGGGGCTGACGTCACCTGGATGCTGCCGGACCGCGTGGAAAACGGCTACGGCCTCAGCAAAGACGTTGTGGACAAGATCCACGCCCTCGGAACGAAACTGATTATTACCGTGGACAACGGCATTTCCGCCGTGGAAGAAGCGGAATACATTAAAGAGCTCGGCATGGAAATGGTCATAACCGACCACCACCTGGAAGGGGAGGCCCTCCCGGACTGCGTGGCCATTGTGGACCCGCACCGGAAAGACCATGACTGTCCGTTCAAGGAGTATGCCGGCGTCGGCGTGGCGCTCAAGCTCTGCTGTGCGCTGGAAGGAAACGACGAACGCGTCTTTGAAGACTTTGCGGACATTGCAGCCATTGGCACTGTGGCCGACCTGGTCCCGCTGATTGGGGAGAACCGCAAAATTGTCCGCGCCGGACTCCGGCTCATCAACCGGTCTCCGCGCCCCGGAGTGGAAGCCCTGCTGAACGTTTCCGGCCTCAGCGGGAAACAGATTGAATCCTCGAACATTGCCTTTGGCCTTGCACCGCGGATCAACGCCGCCGGCCGGATGGAAAAACCGGACTGCGCCGTTGACCTTCTGCTGGCCGAAGAACCGGAAGAGGCCGCGCATCTGGCCGAACACGTCAGCAAGCTCAATCAGCAGCGCCATGCGGCGGAGGAAGTCATTGCCAAAGAAGCCGACGCCTGGCTGCAGAAACATCCGGAGCAGGCTCATGCACCCATTATCGTCGTCTGTGGCAAGGGCTGGCACGAAGGCGTCCTCGGCATTGTGGCCTCCAAACTGCAGGACCGGTATTTGCGCCCGGTCATTGTTATGACCGACAAGGGGGACATTGCGAAAGGTTCGGCCCGCAGCATTCCCGGCTTCTCCATTTACGACGCCATCTGCAGCTGCAAAGACATGCTGCGTACCTACGGCGGTCACGAACTGGCAGCCGGCCTCAGCCTTCCGTCTGACAGCGTGGATGCGTTCCGGGACGCCATCCAGAACTACGGCTAC
>ONLO01000094.1 GCA_900318715.1 uncultured Eubacteriales bacterium
GCAAAGGTAATCTGGCCGACCGGGTCCACGAACTTGCGGATGGTGCCTTCCTCGTCCACGGTAATCTTGCCGTCTCCGACGGTGAGCCGGGCTTTGCCCATGAACGTCCCGGCGAAGATGACTTTCTTGGTGGCCGCGGTAATGTCAATGAATCCGCCGGGGCCGGTCAGACGTTTCCCCATGCGCGATACATTGTTGTTCCCGTATTGGTCAGCCTCCCCAATACCAAGGCAGGTGACGTCCAGACCGCCGCCGCTGATGAAGTCGAACATGTCGTTCGGCGTCATGATGGCCTGCGGGTTGTAGGCGCTGCCGAAGCTCGGGAGTGCGGAGGGCACGCCGCCGACCATGCCGGACTCGGTGCTCATGGTGACCTCGTCCAGAAGGCCCTCTTCGGCCACCACCTTGGAGACGTCGGCGGGCATGCCGACCCCGAGGTTGATGACGTCGCCCTTCTTCAGTTCCATGGCGCAGCGGCGGCAGATGACCTTGCGCTCATCGAAGGGGATGGGTTTGATTTCGTCCAGCGGAATCTTGATCTGGCCGGAGAAGGAGGGCTCCCAGTAGTCGCCCTCGGCCTGCCAGCAGGACATGGGGTCTCTGGCCTTGACGACGTAGTCCACGAGGATGCCGGGAATCTTGACGTCCTTCGGGTTCAGCGTCTCACGCTTGGCCAGGTACTCCACCTGCACAATGACAATGCCGCCGGTGTTCTTCGTGGCCTCGGCCACGGCAAGTCCCTCGTTGATGACGGACTCGTGGGCAAAGGAGATGTTGCCGTCTTCGTCCGCTATGGTTCCGCGGAGAAGGGCTACATTTACCGGGAAAGTGGGGTAGTAGAGGTATTCCTCGCCGCCGAATTCGACGACTTTGACCAGTTCGTCTTTGGCGGATTCATTCATGCGTCCGCCCTCCACGCGGGGGTCTACGAACGTGCCGAGGCCGGTCTTGGTCAGAAGGCCGGGGCGGCCGGCGGCAATTTCCCGCCAGAGGTTCACAATGACGCCCTGCGGCAGGCAGTAGCTCTCGAGCTGTTCGGCACGGGCCTGGTCACAGAGGGTGAACGCGGACCCTATGTGGGCGCTGGTCCATTTCGTAATGAGCCCGGGGCCGGCCTCGCCGAAGCGGGTGGCTCCGCGGGCGCCGTGCGCGGTGTCCGGCTCGTCCCGGCGGGTGCGGTCCCAGCCGATGAAGCTGTTGCCGACGCCCCAGTCGCCGAGGGCGCTGGCCTGCTTTAAGTGCAGGCCCTTGGGGTGCCCGGTCTCTTTATACCGGTCCCGCACGGCGCAGGCAATTTCTTCTGCCCACCCGCTGAGGCCCATGCCGGCCACGGCCACCGTGGCGCCGTCCGGAATGAGTTTCGCCGCGTCTGCAGCACTGATGAATGTTGCCATAGGGGGTCCTCCTTACTGGTCCTTTGCAAATACACGGATCCTGGGTCCGTGGAAGGGGTATTTGGTGAGACTGAAGAGCGCGTCGCACAGCTGGCCGTTGACGGCCTTCAGCGCTTCGGAGTCGGTCTTCATGTCCGGGTGCCAGGCAAAGCCTTTTAAAACATTGAACTTATTGACAATGTCGACCGTGCACGCCTGGCCGGTATAGTCCTTGCCCTTGAGGGTGTAGACGGCGGTCATCTTCACCGGTATGACACCGAGGTACTTCTGGGTGTCGTAGGCGCCCGGCTGGATCTCGCCTTCGAAGTAGTCCGTCTTCGAGGTGCCGACGAAGGGCACGCGGACGTCGTTGATGAGGCCGCGGAGCTTCAGCGGCTCAAGCCCGGTGAGCTTGACGTCAACGTCCATAATGAGCCGCTTGTCCTTGAGGACGAATTCCTTTGCGGCGAAGAAGGCGTCCCGGTCGGTCGGGCCGAAGTTGGGCCAGCCGTGCGGGGCGCGCGGGCACGTCATGAAGACGGCGTCGGCGCCGGCGGCTTTGTAGGCCTCGTAGGCTTTTCGGCCGTACTCGAAGGGGACAATGCCGTCCTTCGTGCCGTGGGCAATGAAGACCGGGCCGGTGTACTTCGAAATTTCCTTAAAGATGTCCATGTTCTGGGCAACCTTGATATAGTTCCCGCCAATGGTCATGGGGCCGAAGCCGACGCGGTCCGGGACGTTGTCCGGGTCAAACTTGAAGAAGACCATCTTGCCGGACCAGGCGTCGTCCGGAATGCACATGGCGGGGTAGAAGAGAACCAGTTTCTTCACCGCGTCCGTGCCGAGCTCGGCGGCGGTCAGTGCGGAGACCACGCCGCCCTGGCTGCAGCCCATCAGGTAAAGCTCATTGCTGTCGGTGTACGGCTGCGCCTTGGCATAGAGAATGACGTTCTTGAGGTCTTCCACCTCGGTGCGGACGGTCATGTCCTTCAGCTTCCCGTCGCTCCGGATGCCGAAGCCGCCGCCGACGAAGTCGAAGCAGTAGGCGCAGAAGCCCTGCATGGCCCACTGGACGGCATAGGCCACAGTGGTCATCCAGTTCGCCATGAAGCCATGGCTGACAATCATAATCGGCAAGCCGCCTGTGCCGCTGCCCGTGCTGCCTGTGCCGCTGCCGCCTGAACCGCCCGCCGGCCGGAACTCCAGCCCGCGAATGGTCTTTCCATTGCTGGTGCATTCGAACGAATTGCTTTTAATCCTCATTGCGCAAGCTCCTTTCCAAGCGAACATGTCAATGTTTACATGGTGTGCTAATTCTATTCTATCCCCGGACAAACCCCAGGTTCAATTGACAAACATGTAAATGTTTACATGTTCCGTTTGTGCGAGTTGACAAAGATTTGTCAATCTGATTTTGCCCGGCGTGTTTTCAATTGCACCGAAAAAAGCTTCGTGATATACTCTCGTCAGAAACGACGACACTCTGTGTTATACTCGTCAGAAACGACGACACCTTTATGAAAGGATTCTTACATTTTGAGAAATTTAAAGTATGCAATATTAGGACTCGTGAATCGCGCACCGAAAACGGGATACGACATTAAGCGCGCGTTCGACGACCGCGCCCTCACCAACTTCTGGCACGCCGAGCACAGCCAGATCTACCCGGAGCTTGCCAAGCTGGTGTCCGAGGGTATGCTGGAGGTCTCCACGGTCATCCAGGGCCAGAAGATGGAGAAAAAACTCTACACCATTACGCCCGCCGGCAAGAAGGACTTCGAACACTGGCTGCGGGACGACGTACCGCTGGAGCGTACGTACAAGGACATTTTCCGCCTGCGCACCTTCTTCAGCGATGCCATGCAGCCCGACGAATACCTGGCACTCCTTCGCAGCCAGAGGGCCATGCATCAGGAAAAGTACAACTACCTGAGCAGCATTCAGAAAGCCGACTTCCCGGAAATTCCCGCCATTGGCACCCCCGAACTCGGCGACTACATGGTCCTCGACGGCGCCGTCTCCCGCGAAGCGGACTGCCTCCGCTGGCTGGACCGCTGCATTGCCATCTTTGAGAAGTAACCCCCGCGCAGCGCCCCCTTCACAGCACACTCTTTCAAGCGCTCCCTGCACCAAACCCGCAAAAAAGGCCCACCCTGCCGCCGCAGGATGGGTCTTTTTTTGCTCCATTGACTTTTTTATGGAGGCAGAGTAAATTACCTAGTGAAGAGGTAGGAAACTTTGCTGTCAGAGGAGGCGCACCATGGGC
>ONLO01000099.1 GCA_900318715.1 uncultured Eubacteriales bacterium
GACGCGGCCGGCGACTTCTCGGTCCTGTCCCGCCTGGTGGTGGAAGAGGTCCGGCAAATCGGCTTTGCACTTGGCCTGCCGAAGGAACTGGTCCAGAAGACCCCGTCGGACGGCCTGTCCGGAATGGGGGACGAGGACAAACTCGGATTCACCTATGCGGTTCTGGACAAGTACATCCGCACCGGTGAAATCGACGACCAGGAGACCAAGGACAAAATTGACCGGCTTCACCGCCTCAACCTCCATAAGCTCCGCCTCATGCCCGCCTACGAGCTGGACGAAAAGGACTGTCAGTGACCCCGGAAAAGAGAGAACCCTATGAAACTGGAACTGTACATGTTTCCCACCTGCCCGTTTTGCCGCCGGGTGTTCCGTTATTTGGAAAGCAGCGGCCGGACGGACGTGGAACTTCACAACATCCATGAAAATGAAGAGGATTTCCGTCGGCTCATTACCGTCGGCGGTATGAATCAGGTGCCCTGCCTCTTCATTGACGGAAAACCCTTGTACGAGAGCCTGGACATAATTGCCTGGCTGAAAGCACACCCACAGGAGCCGTAAAGAACCGTTCCCGGAACGGTTCTTTTTTATTTTGGCGTTATGCCGTTTTCTGACATCTGCACGAATCCTCCAAAGTCCCCCGGGAAACTTCCACGGATTTGTGCATTGTTTGTCTTTTTCCGGACTCTTATAATTATAAGTGAAAACGATTTCATTTTTATTTCACACATTTTAGCGGGGAAAGCCTGCAAACAGCGGCAGAACGAACGTTTACCCGGCTTTAACCTATGAAAACGTTTTCAAAAAATAGACCTCGTTCTAACTTTTCAGGGAGTCGAGAATGCCATGATTGACCGCACCGGATGGGATCCTGTTTTTACCGGGCGTTTGGAGCGCGCGGAAGCCGAACTGCACTGGCTCTATGGGGAACTGTACCATGGGGACGACCAGGCATTCGACTACTTCGTGTCCATGCTGTACCGGAACTACAAGGAGCGCAAACCCTCGCTGAAACAGCAGGACCGGGAGCGGGAGGCGGCACCGTCCTGGTACAAAGACGGCAGCCTGACCGGCATGATGCTCTATACCCAGAACTTCGGCGGGACGCTGAAAGGGGTCAAACGGCACCTTTCTTACCTGCAGGAATGCGGGGTCAACTATGTTCACCTGATGCCCCTCCTCCAGAGCCCGAAGGGCCGCAGTGACGGCGGCTACGCAGTTTCGGATTTCCGCGCTGTGGAACCGGAACTCGGGACCATGGAGGACCTGGAATCCCTGACGGCGGCGTGCCACAAAAAAGGCATGAGCGTCTGCATGGACTTCGTCATGAACCACACGTCCGAGGACCATGAGTGGGCAAAGAGGGCCCGCGCGGGAGACCCGGACTGCCAGGCACGGTTTTTCTTCTTTGACAGCTGGGACATTCCGAACCAGTTTGAAGAGACGGTACCGGAGGTGTTCCCGCAGTCCGCACCCGGTAACTTCTCCTGGTGCGAAGAGGCACAGAAAGTCGTCATGACGACCTTCTGGCCGTATCAGTGGGACCTGAACTACGCTAACCCGGTGGTCTTCAACGACATGACGGACAATATGCTGTACCTCTGCAACCGCGGCATAGACGTCATTCGTCTGGACGCCACCCCGTACATCTGGAAAGCACTTGGCACCCGCTGCCGCAACCTGCGGGAGGTCCACACCCTTGTCCGCCTTATGCGCATGGCTTGTGAAGTGGTTTGCCCCGGTGTTCTGCTCCTCGGCGAAATTGTCATGGAGCCCTCCAAGGTCGTACCGTATTTCGGCACGGTGGAAAAGCCGGAGTGCCATCTGCTTTACAACGTCACCACCATGGCCAGCACCTGGCACACGGTTGCCACCCACGACGTCCGGCTCCTGAACCATCAGCTGGAAACCGTCTTTGCACTGCCTCGGGACTACACGTTCCTCAATTACCTGCGGTGCCATGACGACATCGGCTGGGGCCTGGACTACGAATTCCTGAAAGACTTCGGTGTGGAGGAAGTGGCCCACAAGAAATTCCTGAACGACTATTTCCGCGGCCGGATCTTCGGAAGCCAGTCCCGCGGAGAACTGTACAACGACGACCCCAAACTGGGCGACGCACGGTTCTGCGCCACCACCGCCAGCCTCTGCGGCGTGGAGGCGGCAGAACAGGCCGGCAGCCCGGAGCAGATGGAAACGGCCCTGCGTCTGGACACCATGCTGCACGCATTCCTCCTGACCCAGAGCGGCATTCCGGTCCTGTACTCCGGCGACGAAATTGCCCAGCTCAACGACAACCATTACAAGGAAGACCCGCTGAAAGCGGAAGACAGCCGTTACATCCACCGCGGCGCCCTGAACTGGGACGACGCGAAGAAGCGGAAGACAGCCGGCACCAAAGAACACGCCATGTTCACGGCGCTCCGGCAGCTGGAGAAGATCCGCGCGGAACACCCGGTGTTCCACGGCGCGGCGGACATCTGGCTGACCGAGACCTGGAACAACCGCGTTCTCGGCATCGGCCGTTACTACAAAGGGGAAAAGCTCATTGCCCTGTTCAATTTCGGCAACACTCCCGAAACCGCCTGGATCAATGAGCACGAAGACTATGTGAATCTGATGACCGGGGAGGCGCAGCCGGCCAAAGACGTCGGGCTTCCGGCGTATGGCTTTGCCTGGCTTATGACCCGTTATCAGTAACACGCTCTTGTTAGCAAAAAACACGAAAGGAGCGTCCAATGACCATTAAAGAAGTGGCCGAACTGGCAGGCGTTTCTTCCGCGGCGGTCAGCCGTTACTTGAACGGCGGCCCCTTGAGCGAAGAAAAGAAGGAACGCATCCGGAAGGCCATTGAGCAAACCGGCTACCATCCGAGCCCCGCAGGGCGCATGCTCCGGGCGGGGCGCACCAACCAGATCGGCGTCATTGTTCCAAAGGTAGACTCCATGGCGGTGGCGCACGTCACCGAAGGCATTGCGGAACGGCTGAAGGACACGGACTACATGATGGTCCTCGGCAGCTGTGACGCGGACCCGGACCGGGAACTGGAATACCTGAACCTCATGCAGGCCAACAACGTCGCCGGAATTATCCTCATGGGAACGGTGTACACACCGGCACATGCCAAGGCGTTTGCGGACTGCAAGGTGCCGCTTCTGGTGACCGGCCAGAACTTCCCCGGTGTCCACTGCATTTACTATGACGACTATGCGGCGGCGCAGGAACTGACCCGGCTCATGGTTGACCGGGGCCGGACCCGCTTCGGGTTCATCGGCGTAGGAGAGACCGATGAAGCCGTTGGCACCATCCGCACTGCCGGTGTCCAGGACACGCTGGAAGAGGCCGGGCTCCCGGTCTCCGTGGACTGCAGATACGTCGGCTCTTTTGACGCGGAGAGCGGCAAGAAGGGCGTGGATGCGCTCCTGGCCGCCGACCCGGACATAGACGCCATCATCTGTGCCACCGACACCATTGCACTCGGGGCCATGGCCAGGCTGAAAGAGCTGGGAAAACGGGTCCCGGAGGACGTTTCGCTGGCCGGATTCGGAGACAGCTGGGCGGGCAGCCTTGTGGACCCGCCGCTGACCACGGTCCATCTCTACCACAACCAGTGCGGCACCGACGCCGCCAACTACATCCTCGCCCTTCTGGAAGAACCGGAACTGGCGCGGCGGGAAATCAAACTGGGCTACCAGGTTGTGGAACGAAAATCGGTCTGAGGCGCGTGAAGAACGAACGACGCGCTTGATAAATATATGGTTACAATGCTTGAAGCGTTTTGAATTTCGAAAGGAGAGTTAGATTTATGGCATTGGACTACCGTAAATGCGCGCAGGAGATTACCGACGTAATCGGCGGCGCAGAGAACATTGTCAGTGCCGCGCACTGTGCGACACGGCTCAGGTTAGTCATTGTTGACAACGGAAAGGTCAGCAAAAAGGAACTGGAAAACGTAGACGGTGTCAAGGGCGTTTTCGAGTCCAACGGTCAGCTCCAGATTATCATCGGAACCGGTGCCGTCAACAAGGTTTACGATGAATTCCTGGGAATCAACCACATTGAGGCAGCGTCGAAAGACGAAGTCAAAGCCGCTGCCGCAGCCAAGAAGCCCATCTGGTTCCGGGCCATCAAATCGCTCGGTGACGTCTTCGTCCCAATCCTCCCGGCCATCGTGGCCTCCGGTCTTCTCATGGGTGTCGTCGAGGCACTCGGTAAAGCCATTCCCGGCTTTGCGGACACCGGTTGGTACGCATTCCTGGACCTTGTATCCAACACCGCATTCGCCTACCTGCCCGTCATTGTCGCCATCAGCGCCGCGCGCGTCTTCGGCGGCAACCTCTTCCTCGGCGCCGTCACCGGTCTTGCCATGGTCCACTCCGGACTCATCAACGCATGGGCGGTCGGCGGCATGGCGGCCAGTGAAATACCCGTCTGGCACCTGCTCTTCTTCAATGTCAAAGCCGTCGGTTACCAGGGACACGTTATCCCGGTCATCATTGCGGTCTGGTTTATGAGCACGCTGGAAAAATGGCTGCACAAACACGTGCCGGAGGTCATTGACCTGTTCGTCACGCCGCTGACGACAGTCCTGGTCACCATGTTCCTGACCTTCACCATTATTGGACCCATCTTCTCCACCGCAGAATCCTACATCCTGGAATTTGCAAAGTGGGTCATTACGGTCGGCCACGGCATCGGCGCCGCCATCATGGGTGCCATTTATCCCATTACGGTCGTCTTCGGACTGCACCACATGTACAACGTTATTGAGGCCGGTATGTTGGCAGAAGGCGGTCTCAATATATGGATGCCCATTGCTTCTGCCGCCAACTTTGCACAGTTTGGCGCCTGCCTTGCTGTTGCCATTAAGACCAAGAGCCAGAAGAACCGTGCGGTTGCACTTCCGTCTTCGCTCTCCGCATCCCTCGGCATTACCGAGCCCGCCATCTTCGGTATCAACCTCCGCTTCATGAAACCCTTCATCTGCGGTATGGTCGGTGCTGCGTGCGGTGCCATCTTCGGTTCCATCATGAAGCTCGGCGCCACCGCTTACGGCGTGACCGGTTTCCCGGGATTCCTCACCATCAACAACCATCTCAAGTATGCCATCCTCCTTGCCATTGCCGGCGGCGTTGCATTCGCCCTGACCATGGTCGTCTGGAAGGGTGACGACGACCAGCCCGACGACGAAGCCAAAGCCGAAAAGAAAGCGGCCAAGGCGGCGAAGAAGGCTGCCAAAAAGAACGGCGGCGATGTTGCTGCTGCCGTTGCCGCTCCCGCCGCTGCCGCTGCTGCAGCGCTTCGCGATGCGGCTGACATGCCGAAAGTCATGGGAACCGAGGCCGGCGAAGTCGGCGCTCCGACCAAAGGCAAGGTCATTCCCTACACCGAGATTACGGATGAAACCTTTGCATCCGGCGTCCTCGGCGAAGGCGTCGGCATTGTCCCCGAAGAGGGCGTTGTCTATGCACCATATGACGGAACCATCAGCAGTGTTGCCGATACGCAGCACGCCGTTGGCATTACCGGCGCCGGTGACATGGAACTCCTGATCCACGTCGGCGTGGACACCGTCAAGATGAACGGTGACGGATTCAAAGCGTTCGTCAAAGAAGGCGACGAGGTCAAGAAGGGCCAGAAACTCATTGAGTTCGACCGCGACAAGATCAAGGATGCCGGCTACGCCGACACCGTCGTCGTCCTCCTCACCAACAGCGACGACTACAACGAATTTGCCCCTGAGGCATAAGGAAGCCCGCTCATGTAAGTAATCTCCCCGGCGGTGCGGAAAAGAGCTGCATCGCCCGGGAGAATAAGAGACACAATTCATAACAAAGGAGTTATTGTCATGAAAGAATTCACCTACACCATTACCGACCCCGTTGGCATTCATGCCCGTCCGGCCGGACAGCTTGTCAAAGTGGCCAAAGGATTTGAGTCTGCCGCCACCATGATTGCCGGCGAAAAGAGCGCCGACATGAAGAAACCCATTGGTCTCATGGGCCTTGGCGTAAAACTTGACGACACCGTTACCATTCAGGTGGAAGGCCCGGATGAAGATGCCGCTTGCGCCGCTCTCGAAGAGTTCATGAAAGCCAACTTCTGAGTTTGAAAACAGACAGGAGGAACCTCATGATTGAAGCAACCGGTAAAAGTATTTTAAACGGCATTGCCATTGGCAAAGTGAAACTCTATAAGCCGCCTGTGGTGGACATTCAGCCCGTCAAAGCCGACGACCCGGCCGCAGAGCTTGCCCGCTACG
Organism: uncultured Eubacteriales bacterium; assembly: GCA_900318715.1. Taxonomy (GTDB): domain Bacteria; phylum Bacillota; class Clostridia; order Oscillospirales; family Acutalibacteraceae; genus RUG420. The sequence continues at coordinate 6,263 of ONLO01000099.1, forward strand.
AAGAAGCACACGAGAAAGCCATTGAGCAGCAGTGGGTCCTTTACGATAAAGCGCTGGCAGAAGCCGGCGAAGAGAACGCGGCTGTCTTTGAAATCCATGCCATGCTTCTGGAAGATGATGACCTGATCAACGGCATCAAGGACATTATCAACAACGAGCAGATGACGGCGGAATACGCGGTCAAAACGGCATCGGACAACATGGCGCAGATTTTTGCGCAGATGGAAGACGCTTATATGAAAGAGCGTGCCGCGGACATCTATGACATTGGCCAGTCCATGCTGGACATCCTGCTCGGCAATGACGTAGAGAGCCTGCAGGGAACGGAACCGTCCATCCTCATTGCCGAGGACCTGGTCCCGTCCGAAACCGTCCGTCTGGACAAGTCACTCCTTCTGGGCTTCGTGACCCGCGAAGGCAGCACGAACAGCCACACGGCCATCCTGGCCCGCAGCATGAACATTCCGGCACTGGTCCAGTGCAAGGATATTGATGACTCCTGGGACGGAAAAGACGCCATTATTGACGGCTACAAGGGCTGCATCTACATTGACCCGGACCCCGAACTCCGGGAAGAGCTGACCAAAAAGTACAACGAGGACAAGGAAGCCCGGGCCATGCTGGAGGAACTCAAGGGCAAGGACAACACCACGCTGGACGGCAAGACGGTCAAAGTCTATGCCAACATCGGCGGCCCGCAGGACATTAAAGCGGTTCAGGAAAATGACGCCGGCGGCGTCGGCTTATTCCGGACCGAGTTTGTCTACCTCAACAGCAAGGACAACCCGGACGAGGAAGCTCAGTTCAAGGCCTACAAGGAAGTTGTGGAAGCCCTCGCACCGAAACTCGTCATTCTCCGCACCTGTGACATCGGCGCGGACAAGACCATTGATTACATGAACCTCGACAAAGAGGAGAACCCGGCACTCGGATTCCGTGCCATCCGCATCTGCCTGACGCGCAAGGACTTTTTCAAGACCCAGCTGCGCGCCCTGCTGCGGGCTTCGGCATACGGCAACATGGGCATCATGTTCCCCATGATCATCAGTGTTGCCGAGCTGAAAGCGGCCAAGGAAATCCTCGAAGAGTGCAAACAGGAACTCCTGGCTGAGGGCGTGGCCATTGGTGAGTACCAGATCGGCACCATGATTGAAACGCCGGCATCCGTCATCATTGCCGATGAGCTTGCCGAAGAGTGCGACTTCTTCTCCATCGGCACGAACGACCTGACGCAGTACACCTGCGCCATTGACCGTCAGAATGCCAAGCTGGAGCCGTTCTCCGATACGCATCATCCGGCCGTTCTCAAACTCATCCAGATGACCATTGAAGCCGGACACCGTCACGGCACCTGGGTCGGCATCTGCGGCGAACTCGGCGCAGACCCGACGCTGACCGAGCGGTTCCTCCGGATGGGTGTGGACGAGCTTTCGGTCAACCCAAAGAGCGTCCTGCCGCTGCGGAAGATCATCCGCGAAACGGACCTCAGCAAGCCGGCCGAATAAGAAAGAAGAAGGTGGTTCCGGTTGAATACGTATGATGTCGTAGCTCTGGGAGAACTACTTATAGATTTTACCGGCTCCGGTGAGAGCCCGCAGGGAAACCCGCTGCTGGAGGCAAACCCCGGCGGCGCCCCGTGCAACGTCCTGTCCCTGCTTGCAAAGCTCGGGCACAAGACGGCTTTCATTGGAAAAGTCGGGAACGACGGCTTTGGCTTACAGCTCAAAGCCGCCTTGGAAGAAGTCGGCATCAGCACCAAAGGCCTGTTGCTGGATCCGGATACCCATACCACCCTTGCCATTGTGCAGACGCTGCCGGGCGGTGACCGGGACTTCTCGTTCTACCGCAAACCGGGAGCGGACATGATGCTCCGCAAGGATGAACTGGATCCGGAACTCCTGCTGAACACCAAGATCTTTCATTTCGGCTCACTGTCCATGACGGACGAGCCCTGCCGCACGGCAACCCGCCTGGCCATTGCGTCGGCGGAAGACGCCGGCGCACTCCTGACGTTTGACCCGAATCTGCGGGAACCGCTCTGGGACACTCTGGATGAGGCCCGGGAGCAAATCCTCTACGGACTCGGTCACTGCCAGGTCCTGAAGATTTCGGACAATGAAATCCAGTGGCTTTCCGGCATGGACGACTATGACGAGGGAATCGGCTGGCTGCGCAGCCAGTTCGACATTCCTCTCATCCTGCTCTCCATGGGAGCGGATGGCAGCCGCGCCTATCAGGGCGGGCTCCGGGTGGAAGTACCGGTATTTCCCGTGGATACCATTGAAACCACCGGCGCCGGGGACACGTTCTTCGGCGGAGTCATTCACTACATCCTGGACCATGGATTCCGGGACTACACGGAGTCAGAGCTTACCGAAATGCTGACGTTTGCCAATGCCGGCGCCGCCCTGGTGACGACCCGCAAAGGCGCCCTTCGGGTCATGCCGACCCGGGAGGAAATTGACGCGCTCATGAAACGGTAAGCGGCAAGTTCACGCATGACAGCAAATGTGGAAAGAGGCTGTCCCGTCCGGGACAGCCTCTTTTAATTTGTGGTTCTGGTTTATTCGTCTCAGCGGGCGGACGGCGCACGGCTGTCCGGATTCCGCAGAAGGGACGTCAGGATGGGGGAGAAGACGTGAAAGTGCGCTTCCGCCCGTCCCGGGAACAGCTTGTTCAGGTTCTTCAGCGTGTCGTATTTGGTGTTCATGAACATGCCGTTTTCACCGAGGCTCCGGTCCAGCGTTTCGAAGTAGCCGGTGTAGGCGTCCCCGCCGCCGTCTCCCTTGGCGTACCAGTTGGTGGCTTCCATGTAGACGTACGGAATGCCGGCCGCTTTGAACGGGGCGTGGTCGCCCCAGTCACCGGTGGACGGGGACATGTAGTCGGCGTTCTTCGGCGCCGGGTTGTCGTAGGTCCAGGGGTTGGTGTAGACGGCGTTCTCATCCACGGGAGGACCCGCGTTATGTTTGGCATAGTATCCGTCCAGCTTCTTTGTGGGGTAGGTTTTCATGCCAAGCGCCGCGGCCTTCTTCATGGCGAGGTTATAGGCGTCGGTCTTCGTGACCTTCCTCTTAAGATTGTTCTGGACGCCGCCATAGAGGTTGCAGTAGTCTCCGAAGACCAGAGAGTCCAGGTTGACCATGTACAGGGTATTCCGGATGTTCTTCAGATGCATGGTGCTGACGTACGCCTGGGAGCCGATGAGGCCGTTTTCCTCCGCGTCAAAGAAGATGAATACCGTGTCATAGGGCAGGGTCTCTCCGGCCATGGAGACGGCCGTGGCCAGCAGGAGGGCAAGGCCGGAGCCGTTGTCTCCAAGGCCGCCGCCGTCGTAATGGGCGCCGGCAATGACCGTGTGGTCGGAGTTGGTGCCGGGAATCTTCACCACAATGTTTTTGCCGGTGAAGTGTTTGCCGTTTTCCTGGAACAGGAATTCCTTTTTGGCAATCTGTTCGGGTTTGTATCCGGCGTTCTTCAGTTCGGAAATAATCCATTTCCGGGTGGCAATGTGGGCGCTGCCTTTGGGCGCTTTCACGCCGTCGGCTACAATGTCCCGGTCCTTGAGGTTCTTGCCGATATAAGTCAGATAGGTCATGGCAAGTTTGGTAAAGTCCCCGGGCGTCTGTCCGTTCTTTCCGGCAGCGCTGCCGGGAGCGGCGCAGGCATTAATGCCCAGCACCATGACGGCGGCCAGGAACAGTGCCAGCAGTTTCTTTTTCATAACAGATCCCCCTGATGCAAAACTGGGTTTGCGGGAAAACGCAAACGCTCCCGGTTCCCGGACGGAAACATCCGAAAACAGGGAGCGTCACCCGTATTATTCTGCGGTGTTGTGGCCCGGGACAAAGTCTTTGTCAATGCCGAGCGCTTCACGCTGTTTTTTGGAGTACAGGAAGCCCGGAAGGGTCCGGCCTTTCTTGATCCAGTCGTGGTACTCCGCGGTGGCGGCGAACATGACGTCGCCGGAGGAGTTGATCATGGTCTCCACGCTGTCCTGGACGACGCCGATGATGAAGCCGACGCCGACGACCTGCATGGCCACGTCATTCGGAATGCCGAAGAGCGAGCAGGCCATGGGGATGAGGAGCAGGGAGCCGCCGGCCACGCCGGAGGCGCCGCAGGCACCGAGGGTGGCGATCAGCGACAGGAAGAGCGCCGAAGCAAAGCTTACCTCCA
>ONLO01000158.1 GCA_900318715.1 uncultured Eubacteriales bacterium
GAAATCCATTCCTTGCGGCGGCTGCCAATCAGATAGTCGCAGCGGTCTCTGCAGTATTCCGTGTGCAGAATGGTGTATTCCAGAAGAAAATACGCCAGTGTGGCAAGCAGGCTCAGGACCGCGTAAAACACGGTTGGAATCTGTGCAAACTGCGTTCTCTCCAACCAGGCAAGGCTGACCGGAAGAAGCGAGATGATCATGAGCCAGAGCATATTGGACCACAGCACCTTGCCGTCGACCTTTTCCGTCATCTGCAGCAGATGATGATGGTTGAGCCAGTGTGACCCGATAAAGCCGAAACTGACAATGTAAACCAGAAGACCGGGAACCGCCCGGAGCAGGGCGTGCCAGCTCCCGGAATCCGGCGCCTCCAGTTCCAGAACCATAATGGTAATGATAATGGCCAGGACGCCGTCGGTGAAGGTCTCCATCCGGCTGCTTGACATCATAGTAGTTGTTCCTTCTTTCGTCAGACCAATGGATTAGTTCCAGAAGTCGAATTCGTCGGGGTCAAGGCCAATGTCTTTCAGGCGGAAGACCGGGTCCTGCCCCGCTTTCTTTTGTTTCTCGTAGTCCTTCAGTGCATTCACAGCCTGCTTGCTCAGGATGGCAATAATGGGAATGTTGATGAATACCATGCCGGCCATGGAGAGGTCGGCCAGCGCCCAGACCGCTTCGGCCTCCAGCGAAGCGCCGATGAAGATGACGAGAATGGCATAAATGTAAAAACCGGTCATGAACTTCTTCCCCGGTTTTTGCTTATGGTTCCAGTACGCCAGAGCGTTGTCGGCATAGTAGAGGTTGCCGAGCAGCGTGGTAAAGGCGAACAGCGCCATGGCAATGGTAATAAAGACCGGGCCCACTTTGCCGAAGGTGGACGACACCGCCGCCTGAACAAAGTTCGTGGCCTTAATGTCCGGTCCGAACTCTGCGCCGGAGCTCAGGCACATAAGGCCGGTGGCCGTGCAGAGCAGCATGGTGTCAATGTAGACGGAGACCGTCTGGACCAGGCCCTGTTTGACCGGGTGGCTGACGTGGGCAGACGCCGACGCGTTCGGGGCCGAACCGACGCCGGCCTCGTTCGAAAACAGACCGCGTTTGACACCGAGCACCATGCACGAACCGGCAAAGCCGCCGAAGATGGACCGGAAGTCAAAAGCGTCAGAAAAAATCATGCCGAACATGTGCGGAATGTTGCGGAAGTGCGTAATGATGACAATGAGCGACACAATGACGTAGAAGATGCCCATGGCCGGCACCAGCGTGCTGGTAATCTTCAGGATGCGCTTGCCGCCGCCGAACAGGCAGTAACCGGCCAAGGCGGCCAGAACGGCACCGACGATAATGGGCGTCCACTTGTTGTAGAACGAGTAGGTGGCAAAGGTCTCCTGCAGGTTGTAGGAAGCCAGCAGGTTGAAGCCGAAGGAATAGGTCATGAGCAGGAAGAAGCAGAAGACCAGGGACAGCCAGCGTTTCCCCTTCATGACTTTTTCAATGTAGTAGGCCGGTCCGCCGAAGGCGTTGCCGTCTTCGTCCTTCTTTTTGTAGATCTGTGCCAGGGTACTCTCGGTGAAGGCCGACGCCGCGCCGATAATACACATGAACCACATCCAGAAGAGGCTTCCGGCGCCGCCGATGCAGAGTGCCGAGGCCACACCGGCAATGTTGCCGGTGCCGACACGGGACGCCGTGGATACCATCAGAGCCTGGAACGACGTGACCCGTTTGGCGTCGTGCGGCGGTTCCGCAATGAGGCGGCAGGATTCCTTGAAATGGCGGATCTGGACAAAACGCGTCCGGAAGGAAAACAGGAATCCGCCCGCGGCCAGAATGATGAGCAGGATGGTCAATGAAACCCAGTCGTCGACCTGCTGGAGTATTTGCGTAAAGGTCATAAATAAGCTCCTATCTCAAGTGGTGGTCGTTCAACTATCCATATGAGGCACTAACGCCTCATACTTCTTCTGCCAGCGGCGGATCTTGCGCGGCTTGTAGCGGCGCGGAATCCGGACCGCAATGAGGAGTCCCCGGACGGCAAGCACAATGGCGCCGCCGAGTTTCCTGATGAGCGGTTTGTTGCTGAACAGGATGCGGACCTTCTGCAGAATGTCCCCTGCCGTCAGTTTGGCGGCGCTGCCGGTCTCATCCGTGCTGAGGAGTTTCATATCCTCGGAGGTTACAATGCCGGAGCCGAATGCCCAGTTGACGTCTTCCGGATCCAGGTTCAGGACAATGCGTTTGACCAGGTCAATGGCGTAGTAGACTATGCCGAGTTTCTTGTAGTACTTGACCTGGTACGGCCAGAGGGCCTTTGCCGGAACGGGTTTCTTCAGCTTGCCCTGCCGGATGACCGTCTCCGCCAGTATGACACCGGCCTTCATGGCAGCCTCAATGCCGCAGCCCATGAAGGGCATGGTCATGAAGGCGCTGTCCCCGACGGCCGCGTAGCCGTTGGCCACCATGCGGCTCAGGCTGTACCGCACGCCGACGCTGACCGGCTGCGGCGGACGGATGTACTTGTCCGAGCGGAAGTCATGCCGCCGGCCAAGGTCGTCGTCCATGGCTTCAAAGTCTTTTTTGCTCATGCCGCCGGTCCGGAGGATGAGTTCGTCCACTTCCCCGCGGTCGTTGAGGTTGCACCAGCTGATGCCGGATCCGTTCATGTGCAGGACCGTCAGAATGCTCTCCGGGTCCGGCGTGGCGCTGCCGGGTTCCCGTTCATAGAAGGTCCGCCAGCCCTTGAAAATGTCGTCCCTGGCCGGCTGGTCCTGAATGCGGAACTTCTTCGGGACCTGGCCCCGGAACGGCGAATACAGGCCGCTGGCGTCAATGACCAGCTGTGCGTCATAGGTCCGGAGGCCCGCTTTCACGCCGACGACATTGTCGCCTTTCACAACGAGTTTGCTGACTTTGGTGTTGTAGTGAAGCTTTGCCCCGGCCTTCTCCGCCAGCGCGGCCAGATGGTCCACGAGCCCGCGGCGGGACATGGAGATTTCCTCCATGGGCGGCAGCGGCGGGACCGGCAGACTGTTCTTGCAGTCCGGCGACACAAAGAGCCATTTGCTCTTCTGCGTGTACGTGTCCCGCGGCGGCATAGGAATGCCGGTCAGTTCAAAGACGTCGTAACGGATGTCGTCATACCAGGGGTAGCTGACTTCCCCTTTTTTGCCCTTTTCAATAACGTCAACGGCATCCCCGCATTCCGCCAGTTTCAAAGCCGCCGTAAGGCCGCCCTGACCCATGCCGATGACCACAATGTTTCCTTTCATAGGGTTCCCCTTTCTCTCACTAAAGTCTCCTGCTGTTATTATAAAAGATTTCCAGTTGCAACGCAAAAAATCAGGAGACTCCGGAAGGAGTCTCCTGACTTGGTGCGGATGACGGGAGTTGAACCCACATGAACTTGCGTTCACTAGAACCTGAATCTAGCGCGTCTGCCAGTTCCGCCACATCCGCTTATAAGACCGGGCAACGCATACGCCCTGCCCGGTTTGGTGCGAGAGACGGGACTTGAACCCGTACTCCGGAGGAACACGCCCCTCAAACGTGCGCGTCTGCCAATTCCGCCACTCTCGCGTGTTTCGTGGAGCGGTTTTCCGCCCCACGCAACGTAGATAATTATATAAGGTCAACCCCGCTTTGTCAACGCTCAATCGTAATATTTTTCCCGGTGCTTTTTCCGGGCAAATGCGTAGACTGCGGCGGCCGCGGCAAGGCCGGCAAACACGGCCAGACCGACGTAAACCGAGCGGTTGCTGCTCCCGTCAATCTTGAGGTCCGACCAGTAGTTGCTCATGAGCGTCTGCGTGTCGGACGGCAGGTTGTGGAAGTACTGATAGTGCTCGAAGACGGACTCATCCGGGTACACTTCCTTGCTGTCCCGGAGGCTGTACTCGTCGAGGTACCGGACAATTTCATGCGGCGTGCCGTAGCACAGGTACTCGGCGTTGGCCAGGCAGATTTCCGGTTCCATCATGAAGTTGATGTACAGCTCGGCCGCGCCCTGGTTCTGGGCGGTCTCCGGAATGCAGAACGCATCCACAAAGATGTTGGCCCCCTCCTTCGGGTAGACGACCGCAAGGTCCGGGTTGTTGTCCATCATGGTCAGGCAGTCGCCGGCGTAGTACGGCGCCAGGGCCGCAGATCCGCTCTCCATAATGTTGAAAACCTCGTCCATGACATACGAGCGGACCACCGGTTTCTGCTGCAGCAGCTTGTCGTAGGCGCGCGCCCAGTCCTCCGGATCCGTCGAGTTGTAGTCGAGGCCGAGGGCCGACTGCGCCAGGGCAAAGCCGTCCCGCGGGTTATTGAACATGAGGACCTGTCCGGCGTACTTCGGGTTCCAGAGGATTTCCCAGCTGTCGGGCACTTCGTCCACCAGTTTCGTGTTGTACACCAGCGCGACGTAGCCGACGTTGTACGGGACCGAGTACGCATTGTCCGGGTCGTAGTAAAGGCCCTTGTACTGATCCATGATGTACTTGTAATTCGGAATGTTGTCAAAATTTATGGGCAGCAGCATGCCCTCGTCCTTCATGCGCTCAATCATGTAGTCCGACGGGACGCAGATGTCGTAGTTGGCCCCGCCGCCCTTGATTTTGGCGTACATATCCTCATTGCTGTCAAAGTTCGTGTAGTTGATCTGGATGCCAGTCAGCGCCTCGAACTCCTTGTTGACGTCCCGCATGCCGTCGGAGCCGTCCGCAATGTATTCGCCCCAGTTGTAAACGTTGAGCGTGGTGCCGCGGTACGGATTGCTGCGGTAGTACGCCTCGTTGATGGGGTAATCGCTTAGAGAATAGACCGGTTCTTTGTCTTTTCCCTTTTGCGATTCAGCCGCTTCCGCAATGGCCGGAACCCCTACGGAAATCAGAAAAGCTGCCGTGAGAACCAAAGCGCTCAGGAGTGTCAGCAGTCGTTTCATTCCACAGCCACCTCCTGCTCCCGGGCCCGGCGCGCCTCGCGGCGGCGTTCCCGGTAGTCGCCGATTTCCCGGTCCTCCATGACATTGATGACAATGAGGAGAATGAGCATGACGACAAAGATGATGGCGGAGAGCGCATACATGTCGGGCGTGACCCGTTTCTTGGTCATGGAGTAAATGCGGATGGGCAGCGTCTGGAATGTCGGGCCGGAGACGAAGTAACTGATGACGAAGTCGTCCAGCGACAAGGTAAAGGCCATGATGAGTCCGGCCAGTACGCCGGAACGGATTTCCGGCAGCGTAATTTTGAAGAAGGCGCCGACCGGCGTGCAGCCGAGGTCCATGGCGGCTTCCGTCAGGTACGGGTCCATGGCGGACAGACGCGGCAGTACGTTCAGGATGACGTACGGCAGCTGGAACGTAATGTGTGCAATGAGCATGGTGGTGAAGCCCAGCACGCCGGTGACGTGCAGGAGCGTCCCGACGAACACGAACAGGAGCATCATGGAAATGCCCGTGACAATGTCCGGGTTCATCATGGGAATGTTGGTGGTGGTCATCAGGGCGCGCTTGTACCACCGGGTACGGGAATAGTGGTATCCGACCGCGGATACGGTGCCCAGCACCGTTGAGACAATGGACGACACCACTGCCAGGATTACCGTATTTTTGAAGGCGGTAATGGTGGCTGCATCGCGGAAGAGTTCCCGGTACCAGTACAGGGAAAACCCGCCGAACACGCTCGTGCTGTTGGTGGCGTTGAACGAGAAGATGATGAGCACCATGATGGGCGCGTAGAGCAACAGCATAAAGCAGATGAGATAGAGCCAGGACAGGGCTCCGACGCGTTTCTTCATACGACCACCGCCCCGTTCTCCGTCCCGCCGGCGCGGTTCATGACGGCTAAGCTGATGAGGATAAAGATCATCAGGATGAGGGAAATGGCGGCGCCCAGATGGTAGTTGTAGGCCGTCTGGAACTGCATTTCAATGACGTCGCCGATGAGCGTGTAGCGTCCGCCGCCGAGTTTCTGGGAAATGTAAAATGTGCTGACCGACGGCACGAACACCATGGTGACGCCCGACACAATGCCGGACTTCGTCAGCGGCAGCATGACGTCCTTCAGCACCTGGAAACCGTTGGCGCCGAGGTCCCGGGCCGCCTCCAGATACTTGTGGTCCAGTTTGGTCATGGTGGTGTAGAGCGGTAAAATCATGAACGGCACGTAGTTGTAAACCATGCCGAAGATGACCGCCCCGGATGTGTTGATGAGGTGCAGCGGGCTGAGACCCAGACCGCGCAGGAAGTTGTTGATGATGCCGGTCTCCTCGAAGAGCACCATGATGGAATAGGTCCGGAGAATGAAGTTCATCCACATGGGAATCATGATGAGCATGACCAGCACTTTCTGGGTGCCGGACTTCGTCTTGGAGAAGATCCATGCCAGCGGATACGCCAGGACGAGGCAGATGACCGTGGCCAGGAGGCCGAAGTACACCGAACGCAGAATGGTGTCGGTATACCGGCCCAGGCTCTGGATGCTGCTCAGGGAAAAGGCGCCGGAGGCGTCGGTAAAGGCATAATAAAAGACGATGAGCAGCGGCGCCACAATAAAGACCGCCATCCAGAGGGCGTACGGCGCCGTAATGCCGTTATAGGTTTTGGAGGAAAAATTCAGTTCCATGGCGCTCCCCCCTTATTCATCGGAAAGTTCCGTAATGTCGTTGATGTCCGAAATGTCCACGTCCGGGTCATCAATGTAATCCATTTCGTCGGAGAAGCTGGAGTAGTCGCCGTACAGGCCGGAGTAGCAGGACTTCTTCATAATGTGGATTTCATCCGGTTTGATGTGGATGCCGATCCGTTCCCCTTCGTATTGGATGTCCGTAGACTGGATCATCCACTTGAAGCCGCGGATGTCGACAATAATTTCATAGTGGACCCCTTTGAACGTGACGGACGTCACGGTGCCGGTCAGCATGCCTTCGTTCACCGGGCAGACATCCACGTCTTCCGGGCGGATGACGACGTCCACCGGTTCATTCGGCTCAAAGCCCTTGTCCACGCAGTCGAAGACGCGGCCGGAGAACCGGACTTTGTAGTCCTCCAGCATAATGCCGTCGAGAATGTTGGATTCACCGATGAAGTCCGCCACAAAGGCGTTGGACGGTTCGTTGTAGATGTCGGTCGGCGTGCCGATCTGCTGGATTTCGCCCTTGTCCATGACGACGACCTTGTCGGACATGGAGAGCGCTTCTTCCTGGTCGTGCGTAACGTAGATGAACGTAATGCCAAGACGCTGCTGAATGTCTTTCAGTTCCTTCTGCATATCCTTGCGAAGCTTCAGATCCAGAGCGCCGAGGGGCTCATCCAGAAGGAGCACTTGCGGATCCACGGCCAGCGCACGCGCAATGGCCACGCGCTGCTGCTGTCCGCCGGAGAGCGAGTCAATGGAACGCCGGTTGAACCCTTTGAGGTCCACCAGCCGGAGCATTTCCTCCACTTTTTCTTTGATCTGGTCTTCTTTCACCTTCCGCACACGGAGTCCGAACGCCACGTTGTCGTACACATTGAGGTGCGGAAAGAGTGCATAGCGCTGAAAAATGGTGTTCACCGGCCGGTTGTGGGCAGGAACACCATTCATGACTTTTGTGCCAAAGAGCACGTCGCCGGAGTCGGGTTCCTGAAAGCCTGCAATAATGCGCAGGGTCGTTGTTTTTCCACACCCTGAGGGGCCGAGGATGGTGACAAATTCACCGTCCCGGATGTCCAGATTCAGGTGGTTCAGTACCGTCTCTCCGTCAAAGGCAACGGATATGTCGTTCAGCGTAATAATGACATCTTTGTTCACTTATCCGTCTCCTCTCACTCGAATTCACTGCTTCTCTGAATGGCAATGTAGCTCTTGATGACCTGAACGGATTTCTCCGGTCCCAGTTTGGCGGAATTAATGACCAGGTCGTACGAATCCGTGTCGTTCCAGTTCTTTTCCGCATAGTTGTCATGATAGAGGCGCCGGTCGTGGTCGACCTTTTTGATTTCCTTCCGGGCGTCCTCTTCCGACAGCCCGTTACGCTCCATGATCTGCCGGACGCGGTAGTCCAGGTCCGCACAAATAAAGACGTTGACAATGTTCTGGTTGTCTTTCAGAACGTCGTCCGCGCAGCGGCCGACAATGACAAAGGATTTTCCCGATGCCGCCAGATGGCGTTCATAGCGGAACACCTTCTGCGCCAAAACGTCCTCAATGGGAACGGACGGGCGCCCGGAAATCTTATGAATGAGCTGGTTGCGCGGTTTTTCGTCGTACTGCGCAATGTACTCATGGTCCAGTTCAAAGTGCTCGGCAAGATCGTTCAGAATTTCCTTGTCGTAGAGGTCCACGCCCAGTTCTTCCGCAAGTTTTGCGGCAATTTCATGGCCGTGGCTCCCGTGTTCTCTTCCAATGATGATAATCAGCTGACGGTCCGACATGGATAACGTCCTCCATTAATTATTGTAATTGGATATTCCAATAAAAAATTATATTTCCCGGCATCATTGTTTGTCAACCGAATCGGGAACATGCTATAATAACTCTAACGATTTCCTTGTTTATGAACTAAATAGATGGAAAAGGATTGACGAAAAATGAGTTTCAAGAAACGCGTACTGGCTCTTGCCCTGAGTCTGGTTCTGGCGTTCTGCCTGGCGGTGCCGGCATTTGCGGCGCCGGCCACGGCGGTCAACCCGGAAAACTATGACACCCGTTCCGGTTTCAACGGCTTTGCCGAAGTGCTGGAGGACTACTGGGCCCGCCGCGGCATCCCCTATGCCGTGGTGTACAACGCCGGTTCCCGCATTCAGAAGCAGCTGAACAAACAAAAGAAAAAACCGGCAGACCCGGAATCCAGTGTAACCTTCTACACACATGACGTCTCGGCGGATCCGCTGCCGGAGCGTGTGGACATCCGGCTAGCCGGCTTGACCTATCTGCCGAACGGCACCATGGACGCCAAATTTGTGGTCCGGAACGGCACCAGTCAGTGGGTCTCCCTGTCCAAAATTACCAAGGTCTCCATTGTGTCCCTCACCGGAAAAGTCATTGCCGAAGGGGACCCGGAAGACCTCAACACGCCGCTGGTCATGACCGCGCCGGACAACCTTCTGACCCGTGCCACGAAGCGCCGCGGCCAGGACCTGTCTCAGGACGTGTTTATCCTGCGCTTCAGCAGCGGCACGTTCCTCCCCGGTCAAAAGAACGTCCAAAACGTTATGACCGCCGTGGAGTTCCAGTATGACACGCTCGGCTCGAAGGCCACATTGCAAGAGAATATCAACGACACCGCCACCTATCTCCGGCTGCTGAACAACCGGATCCTGGCCCAATAAGCCAGTCCCGCACGGGCGGCAATCCTGCACAACAAAATTTAGCTCCGAAGCCGTTTGGCTTCGGAGCTTATGTTTTGACCGGAACTCAGATTCCGTCTTTTTCATGGATTTCGTTCAGCTGTTTCCGGATAAAGTCCAGGATACCGTCGTCTGAGGCGCCGGCAATGATCATGCCGCGCAGCATGTTCTGGAACTCCGGAAGCCGGTTTTCGTTGAGGTAGGCAACCAGCTGTTTCATGGCATCTTCCCGTACAAAGATTCCTCTTCCGGGGACGGATTGGGTTATTCCCATATGATCCAGCTCTGCATACGCTTTCTGTATGGTGTTCGTGTTGACGCCGAGTTCGGCTGCCAGGCCGCGGACCGACGGCAGCAGGTCTCCGGGACTCAGTTTTCCCGAGAGCAGCAGCACTTGCGCCTGACGGGTAATCTGCTCATAGACCGGAACGCCGGACATGAGGTCGATGGTGAACATAAAAACCTCTCCTCAGGGGAATCAGCGGGTGTAGGTCACTCCGTCTGCAATATGTTCCTGTGCGTCATTCCAGGTGACAGTGTTGCCATTGAACGTGAAGGAACCGTTACCATTCTTATACTCGGTCACCGTTGTGGACTCCGAGCCATCTTCTGTAAAGGTAATGGTCTGCTTCACACAATCCGAATACTTGACCGTTTTGCCGGCCTCATCAAAGTTGCCGGTCATGGTCCATTCCGAGTGCTCAAAGGCGCTGCTGGACCAGTAGACATGGATTTCAACCGTATTGTTGGCAACGCCGATGACCTCAATGGTACAGCGGCCGTTCCCATATTTGCCGGAGTAGCGCTGGACCGGGCTTCCGGTTTCTTCCGGGGCCTTTTCGGTCTTGGATTCGGTCGGTTTCTCGGTTTTCTTTTCCGTCGTCTTTCCGGTGGTCTCCTTCGCCGCTTTGGTTGTTTCGGTCGGTTTCGCCGTCGTCTTTGCGGGCTTGGAAGCCTCGGTCGTACTCACCGAAACGGCGGGACGCGTCGTAACAGCCTCCTCCTTCTTGTTCCGGTTGCAGGCAGCAAACGAGAAGATGGCGGCAAGCACAAGGCAAAGGCTGATGATGGTAATAACCTTCTGTTTCATGACTAAATCCTCCCACACACGTTGAGTGTTTTATCTGTACCATCTGTCGTGGTACACCTATATCTTATACCACGCATTGGACTTTGTCAACACGTTTTCGAAAAAAACTTTCAAAAAAGCAGAACCCGCACAGCTCTGTCAAACGACATGGCTATGCGGGTTCCTGGTCCGAGTGGCGAGACTTGAACTCACGGCCTCTTGACCCCCAGTCAAGCGCGCTACCAACTGCGCCACACCCGGATATACGGCGGCCCTCTCTCTGAGGGCCGCACATCATTTTAACCTATTTCCGGTTATTTTACAATATCTTTTTCAAATACTGGCCGGTGTACGAACCTTTGACTTTGGCCACCTGTTCCGGCGTGCCGGTGGCAACGATTTCGCCGCCGTTGTCTCCCCCGTCCGGTCCCAGGTCAATAATGTAGTCCGCGCTCTTGACAACGTCCAGATTGTGTTCAATGACAAGGACCGTATTGCCGGCTTCCACCAGTTTCTGGAGCACGTCAATGAGTTTGTGGACATCGGCCGAGTGCAGACCGGTCGTCGGCTCGTCCAGAATGTAGATGGTCTTGCCGGTGGACCGCTTGGACAGTTCGGTAGCCAGCTTCACCCGCTGGGCTTCGCCTCCGGACAGCGTCGTGGCGCTCTGGCCGAGCTTGACGTATCCAAGGCCCACTTCCTGCAGGGTCTTCAGCCGGTTGTAGATGCGCGGAACGGCGGAGAAGAAGTCCACCGCCTCGTCTATGGTCATGTCCAGGACGTCGGCAATGTTCTTGCCCTTGTACCGGACTTCCAGCGTCTCCCGGTTGTAGCGGGCGCCATGGCAGACATCACACGGAACGTAGACATCGGCCAGGAAATGCATTTCAATTTTGACAATGCCGTCGCCCTGACAGGCTTCGCAGCGGCCGCCCTTGACGTTGAAGGAGAACCGGCCGGCGCTGTAGCCGCGGACCTTGGCATCCTGCGTGCTGGCAAACAGCGCGCGGATGTCGTTGAACAGGTTCGTGTACGTGGCCGGGTTGGACCGCGGGGTGCGGCCAATGGGCGACTGGTCAATGTCAATGACCTTGTCCAGGGCCTCCATGCCCTCCACGCCGTCACTGTCTCCCGGGAACATCTTGGCCCGGTTGAGGTCCCGCGCCAGCGTCTTGTACAGGATTTCATTGACCAGGGAAGATTTGCCGGAGCCGGAGACGCCGGTGACGCAGGTGAAGGTCCCGAGCGGAATCTTCACGTCAATGTTCTTGAGGTTGTGCTCACGGGCGCCCTTAATGGTCAGGGTCATTCCGTTCCCCTTCCGGCGCCCGGTCGGAACCGGGACCTTCCGCTTGCCGCTTAAGTACTGCCCGGTAATGGAGTCTTTGCAGGCAATGATGTCCTTCACCGAACCGGTGGCCACCACTTCCCCGCCGCCTATGCCGGCGCCGGGACCAATGTCCACAATGTAGTCCGCCGCGCGCATGGTATCTTCGTCGTGCTCCACGACAATGAGCGTGTTGCCGAGGTCCCGCAGGCGTTTCAGCGTGTCAATGAGCTTGTCGTTGTCCTTCTGGTGCAGACCAATGCTCGGCTCGTCCAGAATATACAGGACGCCCATGAGAGATGAACCAATCTGCGTAGCCAACCGGATGCGCTGGCTCTCTCCGCCGGACAGGGTGGCCGAGGCGCGTGCCAGATCCAGGTAGTCTAAACCGACGGACTTCAGGAATTTCAGACGGGACTTGATTTCTTTCAGAATGAGGTCCGCAATAATGGCGTCCCGGTCCGAGAGCTTCAGGTTCTCAAAGAACTCAATTTCCTTCGTCACGGACAGGTGCGTCAGTTCATCAATGTTGAGCCCGCCGACGGTAACCGCCAGAGACTCCGGACGGAGCCGCTTGCCGTGGCACTGGTCACAGTCGTGCTCGGACATGACGTTCTCTATGGCGCGCCGGGACAGCTGCGAGGTGGTTTCCTCGTACTTGCGTTCCAGATTGTGGACCACACCTTCAAACCGGGTTTGGAACGTTCCCTGGCTGTATGTGGTGGTGCGGGAGAACTTGACGCGCTCGTCCCCGGTTCCGTACAGGATCTTGTTCAGATCCTCCAGTTTCATCTTCTTGACCGGCACATCAATGGAGAAGCCATAGTGTTTGGCCACGCCGTCGAAGTACATTTCCGCAATGGTACCGCCTTCGCTCTTGGACCAGCCCCAGGCGTTGATAGCCCCCTCCCGGATGGAGAGGTTCTTGTCCGGAATGAGCAGGTCCGGGTCCACAATGGTGAAGCTGCCAAGGCCGCTGCACTTCGGACAGGCGCCGAACGGGTTGTTGAACGAGAACATGCGGGGCTGCATTTCGTCAATTTTGAGGGTGCCGTGTTCGGGGCATGCGTAGCTCTGGGAGAACACCATGGGATCCTGGTCCACGACGTCGACCAGAACAATGCCGCCTCCCATTTTCATGGCGGTTTCCACCGAGTCGGTCAGGCGGGTCGTAATGCCGTCTTTGATGACAAGGCGGTCCACAATAATTTCAATGTTGTGCTTGACGTTCTTGTCGAGGGCAATCTTTTCCGAGAGTTCGTGGATTTCCCCGTCTATGCGCACGCGGACAAAGCCAGACTGGGCGGCCGACTCCATGGCCTTGGCGTGGGTACCCTTTTTGCCGCGGGCAATGGGTGCCATGACCTGGATTTTCGTCTTCTCCGGCAGCGCCAGGATCTGGTCGACAATCTGGTCCACCGTCTGATGCGCCAGTTCCCGTCCGCACTGCGGGCAGTGCGGCACGCCGATGCGGGCGTACAGGAGACGCATGTAGTCGTAGATTTCCGTCACCGTGCCGACCGTGGAACGCGGGTTCTTGGACGTCGTCTTCTGGTCAATGGAAATGGCCGGCGACAGACCGTCAATGGAGTCCACCTTCGGCTTGTCCATAATGCCGAGGAACTGCCGTGCATAGGACGACAGAGACTCCATGTAGCGGCGCTGGCCCTCGGCGTAGATGGTGTCAAACGCCAGAGAGGACTTGCCCGAGCCCGAAAGCCCCGTGAAGACAATGAGCTTGTCCCGGGGCATGGTCAGGTCTATGTTCTTTAAGTTGTGTTCGCGGGCGCCGGTAATCCGGATGTCCTTGTTTGCCATTTAGTGGTACTCCTGCCGTTTCTTCTTAGTAGTTTTCGCGGGCGACTCCGTCAGGTATGTTCCGTCCCGGAGTTTGGCAATTTCGTCGCGGTAATAGGCCGCGGTCTCGAAGTCGAGGATGCGGGCGGCGGCCTTCATCTCCTTCTCCATGCGGCGGATGAGTTCCATCCGCTGCGTCTTGGTCAGGCGCTTGCCGCCGGCCGATTCCTTCTCGACCTTGGATGTAATTTCAATGACGTCCCGGATGTCCTTGACTATGGTCTGCGGGACAATGCCGTGTTCCTCGTTGTACGCTTTCTGGATGTCCCGCCGGCGGAACGTCTCGGTAATGGCGCGCTCCATGCTGGGCGTGACGCTGTCGGCGTACATAATGACCTGGCCGCCCGCATTGCGCGCCGCACGGCCAATGGTCTGGACGAGGGACGTCTCCGAACGCAGGAAGCCCTCCTTGTCGGCGTCCAGGATGCAGACGAGCGAGACCTCGGGAATGTCCAGGCCCTCCCGCAGCAGGTTGATGCCGACGAGGACGTCGAATTCCCCGAGACGGAGGTCCCGGATAATCTGCATGCGTTCAATGGTGTCGACGTCGTGGTGCATGTAACGCACCTTAATGCCGTGGGACTCAAAGAACTGCGTCAAATCCTCGGCCATCTTCTTTGTGAGTGTGGTGACGAGGACGCGCTCCTTCTTCTCCACCCGCTGGTTGATTTCGGACATGAGGTCGTCAATCTGGCCCTCAATGGGACGGACGGAGACGTCCGGATCCAGAAGGCCGGTCGGACGGATGAGCTGTTCGGCAATCTGCGTGCTGCGCTCCCGTTCAAATTCACCGGGCGTGGCGCTGGTGAAAATAACCTGATTCACGTGGCGGTAGAACTCGTCGAAGTTCAGCGGCCGGTTGTCAAAGGCGCTGGGCAGACGGAAGCCGAAGTCTATGAGGGACTTCTTGCGGGCGTGGTCCCCGCCGTACATGCCGCGGACCTGCGGCAGCGTGACATGGGACTCGTCGACGAACAAAAGGAAGTCGTCCGGGAAGAAGTCCATGAGCGTATACGGTGTGGAACCGGGCGCCCGGCGGGCCAGGACCCGGGAGTAGTTTTCAATGCCGGAGCAGAAGCCGGTTTCCCGGAGCATTTCCATGTCGTACTCCGTGCGCTGCTGGATGCGCTGGGCCTCAATGAGCTTGCCCTGGCTCTCAAACCAGGCCACGCGCTCCCTCATTTCCGCAAAGATATCTTCAATGGCGTCCTCCATGACGGAGGGTTCCACCACATAATGCGTGGCCGGGTAAATGGCGGCGTGTTTGAGCGTGGCCAGCACTTCGCCGGTCAGGGCGTTGATTTCACAGATTCGATCAATTTCGTCCCCGAAGTACTCAATGCGCAGGGCGTGTTCGGTCTCTCCGGACGTGAACACCTCCACGGTGTCTCCCCGCACGCGGAACTTCGTGCGGACGAAGTTGACGTCGTTGCGTTCATACTGGATTTCCACCAGCTTTTTCAGCAGTTCGTCCCGCGGGTACTCCGTGCCGGGCCGCAGGGAAATGACCATGTTCTTGTAGTCAATGGGGCTGCCGATGGAGTAAATGCAGGACACCGACGCCACGACAATGACGTCCCGGCGCTCCGACAGCGCCAGCGTGGCCGAGTGGCGCAGCTTGTCAATTTCGTCGTTGATAGACGAATCCTTTTCAATGTAGGTATCCGTGCTCGGGACATACGCCTCGGGCTGGTAGTAGTCGTAATACGAGACGAAGTACTCCACCGCATTGTCCGGGAACATTTCCCGGAACTCCGAGCAGAGCTGGGCGGCCAGTGTTTTGTTGTGCGCCAGGACCAGCGTCGGCCGGTTCGTCTGCGCAATAATGTTGGCCATGGTGAACGTCTTGCCGGACCCGGTGACGCCGAGCAGCGTCTGTTCCTTGTCTCCCCGGCGGACGCCTTCCACCAGTTTGGCAATGGCCTGGGGCTGGTCCCCGGTCGGCTGGAATTTGGATTTCAGTTCAAAGTGGTCCATGGACATTCACCTCCTCATTTGCTGTCTTTCAGAAGACCAATCCGGTCATAAGCACGCTCCATTATAACAGATACATTTTTAAAAGAAAACGCATGTTTTACACAAAAAACGGACACTCCGCCCCCCGCAATTTGCGCGGGGAACGAAATGCCCATTTGGTTGTACGGTATGAACCGGATTGCGGTTCGGAAAAGACGCCGAAACAGCTTAAATAATGTCGGTAATAATGACATCAACATCCGAGCGTTTGTACTCCGCCAGGACGCGTCCCTGGTGCTCTTTGATGCCCCAGACGTTGACCTTCACGCCGGCATTATGGCAGAGCTTTGTATAGTTCGGCGGCATTTTGGTCAGCGAGTAGTGCGGGTGCAACGCGTCCGCCCGGTGCTCGTCCAGCACGCGCAGGAACTGTCCGCACAGGACACGGCGGTCATAACATTCGGCCGGCAGCGGGTCGTACAGGAGCCCGCACGGCAGATCCAGGTCAATGTCCTTGAGTGCGTCAATGGTCCGGTAGTCAAAACTGGAGAAGATGACCTTGTCCAGAAGTCCGGCGTTGCGGACTGCGTCCACGGCCTTTTCCGCCAATTCCTCCCGCTGATGCTCCAGCGGCCGCTTGAGTTCCACGTTGATATACTTCATATCTTTGACGCAGTCCAGCGTCTCTTCCAGCGTCGGAATCTGCGTGCCTTCGAATTCCGGTTGGAACCAGGAGCCGAAGTCCAGGGAGCGGAGCTTGTCAAAGGTCATGGACGAGAGCCGTCCGGTACCGTTGGAGTCCGCATCCACCCACAGGTCATGGTGAATGACGAGGACGCCGTCCGCGGTCATCTGGACGTCGAATTCCACGCCGTCCGCGCCGTGTTCTATGGCAGCCTCAAAAGCCGGAATGGTGTTTTGCGGTGCACGCAGCCGGGCACCTCTGTGTCCCAGGATCAATGCCATAGTCAAAACCTCTTTTCAAATAATGATGGAACGCTGCCGGTCTTATCCGAGTGCAACGTCCAGTGCCATCATAACGGTAAATCCTACCGCAAACAGCAACGTTCCAATGTTGGAGTGCTCGCCTTCCGTCATTTCCGGTATGAGTTCTTCCACCACAACGTACATCATGGCACCGGCCGCAAAACTCAGGAGGTATGGCATGACTGGAACCATAAGGCCGGCAAACAGGATGGTCAGAAGCGTGCCGGCCGGTTCCACTGCACCGGACAGCACTCCGTAGAGCAGCGACTTGCCTTTGCTGGCACCCTCCGCATGGAGCGGCATGGAAATGATGGCGCCTTCCGGGAAGTTCTGGATGGCAATTCCGAGAGCAAGCGCCAGAGCCGCGCCGGCGGTCAGGTTGCCGGTTTCGGTCATGAATCCGGCCAGGACCACACCCACCGCCATTCCTTCCGGAATGTTGTGAAGCGTGACCGCAAGGACCATCATGGTGGTGCGGGCCAGTTTGCTTCGCGGGCCCTCCGCCTTGTTCGCACCGACGTGCAGATGCGGTGTGACCGTATCCAGCAAAAGGAGGAAACCCGTGCCA
>ONLO01000101.1 GCA_900318715.1 uncultured Eubacteriales bacterium
CGGTACGTGGTGGACTCGGCCGGCGTGGCCTCAAGGTTGTAGAGGTCGCCGTACTCTTCCTGATAGTCGGAGAGGCGGGTCCGCATGTGGTTCAGGCACTCGACGGCGAAGGCGTGGCCTTCTTCACCGGTAATGTTGCCGGAGAGCCAGTCGGCGTTGAGGATGGCCTCGTTCATGCCGACCATGCCGATGGTGCTGAAGTGGTTGCGGAAGGTGCCGAGGTAACGCTTGGTGTACGGATACAGGCCTTCGTCCAGGAGACGGGTAATGACGTCGCGCTTGATCTTGAGCGACCGGGCCGCAATGTCCATGTACTTGTCCAGCATGGCGTAGAACTCTTCTTTGGTGTTGGAGAGGTATGCAATGCGGGGCAGGTTGATGGTGACAACGCCGATGGAGCCGGTGCTTTCGCCCGAACCGAAGAATCCGCCGCCCTTCTTGCGGAGCTCACGGAGGTCCAGACGCAGACGGCAGCACATGCTGCGGACGTCGGACGGCTTCATGTCGGAGTTGATGTAGTTCGAGAAGTACGGCGTGCCGTATTTGGCGGTCATCTTGAAGAGAAGACGGTTGTTCTCGGTGTCGGACCAGTCAAAGTCCGAGGTAATGTTGTACGTGGGAATGGGATACTGGAAGCCGCGGCCGTTGGCGTCGCCTTCAATCATGGTCTCAATGAATGCCTTGTTGACCATGTCCATTTCCTTTTTGCAGTCGGCATAGGTGAAATCCATTTCCTTGCCGCCGACGACGGCCTGGTTCGGGCCGATGTCTTCGGGGACCGTCCAGTCCAGCGTAATGTTGGTGAACGGAGCCTGCGTGCCCCAGCGCGATGGAGTGTTTACCCCATAAATGAAGCTCTGTATGCACTGTTTGACTTCCTTGTAGGAGAGGTTGTCCACCTTGACAAACGGAGCAAGGTACGTGTCAAAGGAGCTGAACGCCTGGGCGCCGGCCCATTCGTTCTGCATAATGCCGAGGAAGTTGACCATCTGGTTGCACAGGGTGCTCAGGTGCTTTGCGGGCGCGGAGGTAATACGTCCGGTGACACCGCCGAGGCCTTCTTCAATGAGCTGCTTGAGGCTCCAGCCGGCGCAGTAGCCGGTGAGCATGGAGAGGTCATGCAGGTGCAGGAAGCAGTTTCTGTGGGCTTCCGCAATTTCGTCGTCGTACACTTCGGTGAGCCAGTAGTTAGCCGTAATGGCACCGGAGTTGGAGAGGATGAGTCCGCCGACACTCATGGTGACGGTGGAGTTCTCCTTGACGCGCCAGTCTTTTTCGGCACCAATGTAACCGTTGACGAGTGCTTTATAGTCAAGCAGGGTCTGCTTGGTGTCACGGACCTGCTGATGCTGGCGGCGATAAATAATGTATGCTTTTGCAGTCTTCGGATATCCGCACTGCATGAGGGTCATTTCGACCTGGTCCTGAATTTCCTCGACGGTAGCCGTCTTGCGGCCTTCGAGTTTGGAAACGACCATGAGGCCGACGGCGCGGGCGACAGACGAAACCTCGCGGGCGGGGACCTCATTCGTAGCCATCAGGGCTTTGACGACCACGTTTTCAATTTTGGTAACATCAAATTCAACAATGTTGCCGTTTCTTTTCTTCACTTGCTGGATCATTCTCTTAAACCTCCCATAACACCGCATGTCCGGCAGCCAGGCTCTTCTTCACGTCTATGAGCCGCTGGTTGCTGCTGCCGCGGTAAATTGATTGTTTGCTCAGTTGTTCCAGAAGAAAGGGGCCGTCCACCAGAACGTCCATGGAGTTCAGTGCGTCCTGCTTGGCAGCGGCGTCGGCCGGAGAGCTGCCGGCTTTGCCGGAGACCAGATCTTCGTAAAGCCACCCGGTGTAACACCAAACGTTCAGGCCGAGCGCGTGTGCGCCGTCTGCCAAATATTTGGCAGCTTCCGGCTGCATCAGCGGGTCTCCGCCCGAGAGGGTAATGCCGTCCAGGAACTTTTCGTTCCGGATTCGTTCCAGGACTTCGTCGGCCGGGGTGAGGGGGACCGCATCCGGGTCCCAGGTCTCCGGGTTCTGACATCCTTTGCAGTGGTGGGGACACCCCTGAAGGAAGACGGCGTACCGGACCCCCGGTCCGTCTACCATACTGTGCCGCACTTCGCCGCACAAACGCAGTAAAGGCGCCATATTTGTCAAAACCTCTTTCCCTGTTCTCTGAAACTAACATTCGCGTGCAGGTATCATTCTAGCAACATTTAGAGTTAAATGCAAGCGATAAACACAAGATATTGTGTTTCACGGCAAATTTTTTTCAAAATACAGCATTTTAGCCGGTTTTTCAGTACAACCGTTCGACAAAATGTAAAGCAGATTGCCTTTACACTCGGTTCTAAGTTTTTTGTGCGGAAACGCACGGACGCCTTTGGAATGAACATAAGTTAACTGGCGTGTACAAGTGTTAAGAAAAAAGCCCCGGAAACGGGCGGAAAACGGCCCGAAGTTCTTTACTTTAAATATGTCATCTATTATAATAACGTCTGAATTTTGCTGCGGCTGCGGCGGTGCCGCCGGCTGAAGCAAGGAACGCAGCAAAGGAGGAGTTCTATGAAATCTATGTCTGGTAGATTCGTACGGCTTCTTCTTGCCCTGGTCTTGGTGCTGGCGTTTGGTGCGGCGGAGGCTGTGACGGCGTCGGCGGCGGGAACACCGGCGGCCGAAGACAACAGCCAGCGGACGCTGATCCTCATCGGGGACTCCCGGACGTACCAGATGTGCCGGGCCCTGAACGGGGAGCAGGATATGCCATACCAGGACGCTGCGCACAATGCCGTCTGGGTTTCCCAGAACGGCGCCCGGAGTGCCTGGGTGTCCGAAACAGGACTTGCCGAGGCGGAACCCTATGTGAACCGCAACACGGACGTTGTGTTCCTGAACGGCATCAATGACCTCTACGACAATGACGACACCGTGAAAGCGGTATCGGTGAATAAAGCGCTGTACAATTCCGCGGCGGACAAGCTGACCGCCAAAGGCGCCCGCGTCTTTGCCGCCTCCGTGCTCCCGGTCGGCAGCTCCCGGGAGGAGGCCGGCGGCTTCTCCTTCAACGTCAGCAACGTCCGCATTAAGGAATACAACCAGCTGCTGAAAGTCGGCCTGAACAAAAAGGTTACCTATCTGGAGCTCTACAGCCTTATCTCGGACCGCTATGTCATCCGGGACGACGGGCGCCATGTCCACTATGAGGACGACACGTCCCAGCTGCTGTTCAACTGCATTGAGAACCTGCTCCGCGGGACCCACAAGCAAGTGCTTGCCAGGGACGAAAACGGAAACTGGGCCATGCAGGAAACCGCCAGAATCCGCAAAGAGTACGAAGGCGTCCAGTACGTGGCCGGCGCCTGGCGCATGTTCCAGAAGGGCCGCGCCAACCCGGCGTTCACCGGCATTGGCCGCAACGCCGCCGGCCAGTGGTACGTGAAGAACGGCACCGTGAGCTTCCACGAAACCGGCGTCGTCTATGACCCGGTCACGAAGAACTGGTTCTATGTGAAGAACAGCAAGGTGACGCCCGGCCCGGACGTGCAGTACAACGCCGCCGGCTGGTGGTACATAGACAAAACCGGCAAGGTGGACTTCAACAAGACCGGCGTGGAACACAATGCGGCCGGATGGTGGCGCATTGAGCACGGTAAGGTGAACTTCGGTTACACCGGGCTCGGCAGCAACGCCGCCGGCACCTGGTTCTGCCGCAACGGAAAAGTGGATTTCGGCTACAATGGCCCGTTCACCTATGGCGGCTACACGTATACCATTCAAAATGGGCACATTGTTTAAAAGACGATCTGCCCGGGGAATAAATGATTCAATTCTTGTAAGAAAGAGGCAGCATTTCATGAAACGGATGGGTTTGAGTTTTTTCATGAGCCTTATTATGCTTTTGTCGCTGGCCGTGGTGGGTCCGGCGGCATCGGCAGCCGGCAGCGCGGACGCTACAAAGGCAGCTCTTGGTTTGGGAGAAACGCCGGCTGCGTCCGACGAGACAGCGGACGGAACCGAGCCGGGCGCCGGGGAAGAAGAGCCCGGTGCCGGGGAGGAAGAGCCCGGAACGGAACCCGTGGAGCCGGCGAAAACCATCTTCATTGGGGACTCGCGCACGGTCGGCATGTACAGTGTCATCCACGGCAATACCGGCAACCAGTTCAGCGTCCGGGAAGGGGACGAGTACTGGGTCTGCGCCAACGGCACCCGCTACGACTGGATGGAGCAGACTGCCGCTCCGGAAGCGGATCCGTACGTGGGAGAAGGCACCAACGTCGTCATCCTCATGGGCGTCAACGACCTGATTGACACGGATGATTATACGCCGTACCTGACCAAGTACGCCGGCTTCCTCAACAAACAGGCAAAGGCCTGGAACGAGCGCGGCGCCAAGGTTTACTACGTAACCGTCAACCCGACCGGCGACCCCTGCGAAGAGGAGACCGGCGCGTTCGGCAAGGCCACAAACCAGCGCATCCAGCAGTGGAATGCGGCGGTGAATGCGGCCACCAAGGCCAACGTCGGTTACCTTGACACCTACGGCCTCATCCGGAATCAGTACTACACGTACGACAAGCTGCATTACAATGCGGACACCTACCGCATGATCTACAACATTATTGTCAACACGCTGAACGGTACGCACGAGCAGGTTTTTGCCCGGGACAGCCAGGGCATCTGGTCCGTCATGGAGACCGGCAAAGTCGTAACGGATTACCAGGGCCTGTTCAAGCAGAACGCCAACAACTGGTACGTCATTAAAGACGGCCAGCTGGACGCCGAGTACCAGGGCGTTGTTCAGGACAACGGCGTCTCGTACTGGGCCAAGGACGGCAAAGTGGACTTCGGCGAAAACCGGATCCAGTGGACCGGCAAAGAGTGGCTCAAGTTCACGAAGGGTAAGGAAGACCGCTCGTTCCAGACCATCGGCTACAATGACGCCGGCTTCTGGAAGTGCAAAAACGGAGTCGTGGACTTTGGATTCAACCAGATCAGCTTCAACGACGCTGGTTTCTGGAAGTGCAAGAACGGCAAAGTGGACTTCGGCTACAACGGCATTGGTTACAACGAGGCCGGCTGGTGGAAGTGCAACGGCGGTAAAGTCGACTTCAACTTTACGGGTGTCGGCTACAATGACGCCGGCTGGTGGTACTGCAACCACGGCAAAGTGGACTTCAAGTACAACGGACTCGGCAGCAACGCCGCCGGCATCTGGGTCATCAAGAGCGGCGCCGTCGACTTCAAGTTCAACGGCGTTTACCGCTTCAACAATTCGGTCTTTGCTGTCAGCAACGGCAAAGTGGTGTCCTGAGACGGGCGGAAGCGCAGAACGTGCGCTTGACGCTGTCTTGATGCGGAATAGATACGGAAAATTAACGAATGGCAAAATGCGGAACCTGAACAAATCTTCAGGTTCCGCTTTTTTTTGCGTCATTTCGCGAAAAAACAGGTGTAATAGTCATTGACTTTACACCTTCAATTTTTTATATTATAAGAGACGAAATTTGTTTTCCTAAGGCGGTTACAATATGAAAAATACTTTCCGGCGGGTCATCCTGCCTGTTTTACTCGTTCTTTGTCTTCTGATGACCTCTCTGCTGTCGGCCGCAGCCGCGGATCCGGCAGACGGGACCGGAAGCGCCGGACAAACCTCCGCGCAGACGGAAACCGGGGGCGGAACCCCGAACAAACCCGGCAGCGGAACCGGAAAAGGCACCGGCGGAGGCACGGGCGGCGGCACCGGCGGAGGGTCGGGCAGCAGCTCGGACGAAGGCTCCGGCACCGGGTCGGACAGCAGCTCGTCATCCAGCACTGAGCCGAGTTCCACCGAACCGTCGACGGAACCGACCACCGAGCCCACAACCAAGCCGAAAATAAAGGGCCCGACTGTGGCCTACGTGGACGGCAAATGGCAGTATTTCAACGCCAACGGAGACACCGATCCGACGTTTACGGGTCTTGCGCAGAATGCCGCCGGCTGGTGGTACGTGAAGAACGGCATTGTCGACTTCTCCGAGACCAGCGTCATCTACGACCCCGGCACCAAGTGCTGGTGGTTTGTCAAAGACAGCCACTTGACCAAAGGCCCGGATGTGGAGCCGAATGCCGCCGGTTGGTGGTACATTAACGAGGAAGGCCTCGTGGATTTCGGCTGGAACCAGATTTCCCACAACGCTGCCGGCTGGTGGTACATCAAAAACGGCAAAGTGGACTTTAACTACACCGGCGTCGGCTACAACGCCGCCGGCTGGTGGTACTGTAAAGGCGGAAAGGTTGACTTCAGCTTCACCGGCATTGCGGAGAACGCCGCCGGACAGTGGTACGTGAAGAACGGAAAAGTCGGCTTCGACTACACCGGATCCGTCTCGTACCGCGGCATGACCTATCATGTCACAGGCAGCAAAGTGGACGGCGCCCGCGTGTACGTGCCGTCAACGAGCCAGCTGCCGGATTTCCCGACCGGCTGTGAAGCCGCATCGGCCGCCGCGCTGCTCCGTTATTACGGATACCGCGTCAGTACCGGCAATATGGTCAGCGTCATTCCGCGTCAGAACCTGTATTATCAGAACGGCCGCACCTATGGACCGTCCATTTATGAGAAATTCGTTGGCGACCCGCGGGGCACCTACACCTCCGGTACGCCCGGTTACGGCGCTTTTGCCCCGGTGGTCACCAGAGCGCTCAACACCATGATTGCCCAGCGCGGCGGCGGAGACACCGCTGTGAATATTACGGGCGCTTCTCCGGCTACGTTGTATAACTACATCGCCCACGGAAGCCCGGTCCTCGTTTGGGCCACCTACAACATGAACTCGCCGAGAACGGTCAACGCCTGGTACATTAAGACCGCCAACGGCGACCAGTACTTCAGTTACCCGCGCGGCACGCACGTCATGATCCTCATGGGTTACGACGCCAACAACGTGACCGTCATGGA